>NZ_BDUF01000059.1:8882-18711 GCF_002335525.1 Effusibacillus lacus | reverse complement strand
CATGGCTCCCGCCATATCAATCGACAGTGCAGGCACGGAGGGATGCAGATTGGCTCCCGTAAAGTCCGAAAAAGCCGAAAGATAAGACCCGCCCAGAATATTGCCAATTTCCATGAGCGCTGACATTTCCAGCTCGGAAAACTCGTCGCTGTCCTTCTCCGTACCGAAAAGTATTTTCAACAACATTTTCGCACTGCTCATTTTGATCATCAGAAACATGCTTCCCGGGAAATCGCCTTCAACGCGGAGGAACACCCCAACAACCAATTGTTCAGCTCCGCCAATCACCTCATCAATTTCATTAAGGGGTACCACATGAACGCGGGGAACGTTCATCTCGATGTCCTTTTGCATCAATACAGACAGGGCAGTGGCTGCATGCCCTGCCCCAATGTTTCCGATTTCCCGCAGCACGCTCAGTTGAAATTCGTTTAATTTCAGCAAGGGGTCAGCCATTTCTACTTCTCCATCCCGCCCAGTTGCTGTAGTTCTTCAGAATTCAGGACTTTGTCAAGATTTAAGAGGATTAGCAAGCGGTCCTGAAGCTTTGCCACTCCCTCCAGATAAGCCGCACGAATTCCGCCTACCACTTCAGGCGGAGGTTCGATAGAATCCGTGGAAATATCTATCACATCATTAGCGGAGTCCACAATCAATCCGACTTCCATCTCGTCTGTCGCAACAATAATGATACGCGTTGTTTCGGTGTAATTTTCTTCCCCAAGACCAAACCGGGTCTTCAGATCGATAATCGGAGTCACGACACCGCGCAGATTGATCACGCCTTTAACAAACCCAGGCGTGCGAGGAACCCTGGTAATGCGCTGCATTCTTTCTATGGAACGGACCTGGTTCACCTCAACGCCATATTCCTCGTCCAGCAGCCTGAACACGATATATTTGTTCTCTTTTACATTTTGCTCCAGTTCTTGTTTATCCAACATGGCAGCCGCCTCCTTTTTAATGTATCAATGCGTTGCAATCCAGAATCAGGGCCACCTGTCCGTCGCCTAAAATTGTAGAACCGGAAATGCCGAATATGCCGCCGGACAGATACTTACCCAGCGATTTCAGGACGACCTCTTGTTGCCCGATGAAGGAATCGACAACCAGCGCAGCCAGCTTGTCCCCTTTGCGAACAATCACCACATTCTCTTCCTCATCATCCTTCGGCACGGAACGGGGAATCGAAAACACTTGATCGAGATAGACAAGCGGAACAACCCGTCCGCGGAAATCCATCACCATTTGTCCGTGCACACTCTTGATTTCATTACGCTTCAGATTTGCCGTTTCAATGATGGAAGTAAGCGGAATGGCATACTTTTCATCACTGATTTGCACCAGCATTGCCTGAATAATCGACAATGTCAACGGCAATTGGATAATGAACTTGGTTCCTTCCCCAAGAACGGAATTGACAACCACACGGCCGCCCAGGGATTCAATCTTGCTTTTTACAACATCCAAACCAACGCCGCGTCCTGACACGTCCGAAATTTTTTCGGCGGTGCTGAATCCGGAACGGAACAAAAGATCGAACACCTGTTCGTTTGTGTAGGATTCAGCCCGTGCAGAATCAACGAGTCCTCTTTCAATGGCCTTTTTCAGAATTTTATTGCGGTCAATTCCCCGACCGTCTTCCGAGATCTCAATAAAAACATGGTTTCCGGAATGGTAGGCAACCAACTGCAATCTGCCGGTATCATTCTTGCCTGCCTTAATTCTTTCTTCGGGAGTTTCCAACCCGTGGTCCAAAGCATTGCGCAGGATGTGAACCAGCGGGTCTCCGATCTCGTCAATTACAGTCCGGTCGAGTTCCGTCTCCGCACCAAGAATCTCAAAATCAATTTTCTTGTTCAATTCTTTGGCCAAATCCCGAACCATTCGCGGGAAACGGTTAAACACCGTTTCAACAGGCACCATTCGAATGGTCATCACTATGTTTTGCAGATCGGTGCTCACCCGGGACATATGTTCAACTGTCTCGACCAATTCCGGATTGTTGCTGTCACGGGCGATTTGTTCCAGACGGGTTTTGTCGATAACCAATTCGCTGAACAGATTCATTAGAATATCGAGTCGCTCGATGTCCACACGGACCGATTTGCCTGCGGACAGTTTCTTCGCGTCCACTTGCTGCTTTCCGTTTCCGGCTGCTTGTGGTTTGTCTTTCTCTGAAGAATTTGCAGCAGTTGGATTCACCGGGTTCATTGGCAGAATAGTGGCGGCAGCAGCTGCAGCCTCAGCCATGGCTTGTTCTGTCTCCAGTTTTGCCGGATCGATGGTTATCACTTCAGCCAAGGATACTTCAGACACCTGCAGGACCGCCTGTTTGACAGTCTCTTCATCCGAATCGGTTACCAGTACCATTTTGAACTCGAAGTCGAACTTCTCTTCCTCAATGTCTTCCACACTTGGTTCCGATTTGATGATCTCCCCCAGATTCTCAAGGGCATTGAACACCATATAGGAACGGGCGGCACGAAGCACACAGGATTGGTCCAGCACGACCCGGATCAAGAAAACGTTTTTGCCGTTGGCAGCCGATTCTTTGATTACCGTTTGTTCATAGGAATTGAAAGAACAGACCGCCCTGACGGAATCCGATTGAACGGGACTGGAAGGTTCTGCCGTTGGTTTTCCCTCAATAACAGAGGTCAGTTTCTTCAAAGTGTCCTCAATTTCGATTGTGGAATCGGTTCCTTTCTCGATAATGTCGGCCAACTGGGATTCCAGAATGTCAACACAACGGAAAAGAACATCCATGACCTGTTCCGTAACCGGAAGTTTATTATTTCTCATCAAATCCAGACCGTTTTCCATCTCATGGGTAAGATGAGCCATCTTTTCGAACCCCATGGTGGCAGCCATGCCCTTCAAGGTATGGGCCGAACGGAAAATCAGGTTTATAATCTCCAGATCCTGTGGAGACTGTTCCAGCGACAACAAGTTGTCATTGATAGCCTGCAGGTGTTCTTTTGACTCTTCAATGAACATCTCCAGGTATTGATTCATGTCCATCATGAATCACCTCCTAGTTCTTTAAGAAGCTCACAATCTGCTTGGAAACTTCATGCAAAGGCACAACCGCATCGACACAGCCCGTTTCGGCGGCCGCTTTCGGCATGCCGTACACCACACATGTTTCTTTTGCTTCTGAGATCGTTTTGCCGCCGGCCTGTTTGATTAACTTCAAACCTTCCGCACCGTCGTTTCCCATTCCGGTGAGAATTACGGCCTGCAATGCCACTCCCTGCAACGCGGCAACCGATCGGAACAGGTTGTTGACTGCCGGACGGTGTCCCCCAACGGGCGGAGTCTTGTCAAGTTTCACCACAAACCTGCCTCCGGAACTCTCCACCTGCATATGGTAATCACCCGGTGCAATGTAAACGTGACCCGTTTCCAATTCTTGTCCGTGTTCCGCTTCGTGAACCCGAACGGAGCAGATCTGGTCAAGACGGTTAGCCAATGATTTGGTAAAACCGGGAGGCATATGCTGCACTACCACAACTGCCGCATTCAAATCTCCGGGCAAACCTCCCAAAACCGTTTGCAGCGCTCGCGGTCCACCTGTCGAGGTGCCAATGGCCACAATCCGTGTTACCTTGCCGGCTGCCGATGTATTTGCATATGCGGTACGCACGGGAGCGCCAAGATGGGTTACAGGATTCATGAAGGCAGGTATCGTTTTCTTTACTTGAAAATCCTTTCTGCGGTTTGCAGCGGCCTTCACTTTGCCGATCAATTCCGTGCTTACCTTTGCCAGATCCAGTGAGATGGAGCCGGATGGTTTTGCGATAAAATCAAAAGCCCCCAACTCAAGCGCCTGAATTGTATGATTCGCCCCCGCAGTGGTCAAGCTGCTCAGAATAATCACCGGGAGACGATGAAGCTCAAGGATCTTGGGCAAAACTTCCATCCCTGTCATGACTGGCATTTCAATATCAAGCGTAACCACATCCACTTGGTGACGCTGCAGCATATCCAAAGCGTCCTTGCCATTGCGGGCGGTGGCCACCACCTGAATGTCCGGGTCGGATTGCAATATATCTGTTATAATTCGGCGCATGAGAGCGGAATCGTCTACTACGAGCACACGTACAGGCTCCATCGGTGGTCCCCCTTCACTGTCTCTAGTTGCGAAAAACGTGGGTCATTCGTGAAAGAAAGGAGCGAATCCCAGAGTCACCGTGATTTATCCCTACATTCAGATTTAAATGTTTCTTTGCAAGCTGATCTATACTTCTGGACGCAGCCGAATCAGGATACTGGAGATAAAAAGGCACTTGTTCCTTTACGGCTTTCGAAACCTTCGGGTCGTCAAACACATACCCGAGAGTTTGAAGCTGCACATGGAGAAACTGATTGGTAACCAGAACCAGTTTATCTGCCACCTGCTTACCTTCAGCCGCAGAAGTCACACGGTTTACTACCAGTTGAATATGGGCAGCCGGATTGTGTTTGACCACCAGTTTGATCAAAGCATAAGCGTCTGTGATAGCTGTCGGTTCGGGCGTACAAACCGTTATGATGTCATCGGCAGATAGAATGAACCGGAGCGTTCCTTCAGTAAGTCCGGCACCCGTGTCAATGATCAAATAATCGGCAAACCCTTGCAATTCCTCCAGTTCGTCAACCAGATAATCGACTTGGTCCTGTTTGAGACTCAGCAGATCCTGCAGCCCGGATCCGCCGGCTATATAGTGAATGCCAAGTGGTCCAAGCTCCAGAATGTCCCAGATCGAAACCCTTCTCAAAATCAGATCGGCCAGTGTCCGACCGGGGGATTTGCCAATCAGTACATCGATATTGGCAAAGCCTACATCGGCATCGAGCACTACGACCTTTTTGCCCATGGAAGTCAGCGCAAGTGCGAAGTTAAGTGAAAAGTTGGATTTGCCCACTCCGCCCTTGCCACTGGTAACCGCCATTACCCTGATTGACGGTTTTGGCCGGTTGTCAATTCGACCGGTTGAGAACATTTGACGAAGCCGTTGAGCCTGATCATACATGCCGTTTCTCCCCTACGACCAGTCTGGCAATCTGTTCAGGTGTTGCCACTTCGATGTCTTCCGGCACATTCTGTCCGGTTGTGAAATAGGCCAGCGGTTTTTTAAACCGGTGCGACAGATTGTAAATGGCACCGTAACTGTTGGTCTCGTCAAGCTTTGTAAAGATGAATTTGTCAATGGACACTCCTTCAAAATGGCTGACAATATGTTCCAAGTCATTGGATTTGGTTGTCAGGGAGAGTACCAGACATGTCTCATCCGGATTGCTTGCTTGCAGAAACTCATTCAATTGATCAACATAAATCGACTCGCCGAAATTGCGTCCGGCCGTATCAATCAGGATCAGATCCCGATCCTTCAGTTTCTCCAGGGCAAATTCCACCTCTTCGGTGGAGAAGACAACCTCAACCGGAATCTGCAGAATGTTTGCATACGTCTTCAACTGTTCAACGGCTGCAATCCGGAAAGTATCGGTTGTGATTAACCCCACCTTCCGTTTTTTCTTCAACAACTGCTCCGCCGCAATCTTGGCAATCGTTGTTGTTTTGCCTACGCCCGTAGGGCCTACAAAGGCCACAACTCTCGATTCAGGAGACAGGGGAGCCGGCTCTACTTTGGAATAGATTTCCTTACTTATTAAATTTGTTAAAATATGTCGAAATTCCTGCTCGCTGGTCGCTTGAAATTCTTCATTTTCTTGTACGACAGACAGAACGAGCTTTTCGGCCAGCTCGGGAGACACGTCATTTGCCACAAGTTCCTCCCGCAGTTTTTGAATCGGGACGGGCAGAGCATCAGGAGTCTGGTTCAAAAATTTGGTCAAAATGCCTCTCAACTCCTGAACTTCCCGCAAAACATCCGCTTCCTGAAATGAGGCCGCCTTGTGCCCCGGCTGTTCAAATGAAGTCTGAATCGGTTGAGGCCGCTGATAGGTTGGTGTCCGCACGGATTTTCCAGCATCAGACTTCTTCTCCGGTTGCGATGGCAACTGTGTCCGTGGCCGTTGCGACTGCAATGGCTGTCTTCGTTTCTCGATTGGCGGGTTTGGCCTGCTCTTATGTGGTATGCCTGCTTCCCTGTCATTGACCGCAGCCACCACTTCCAACTGGGTAGTGGTAAAAATGCCCAGAAAACCGCGTTGTTTGATTTTTTTGGAACTGAGTATCACCGCCTCGTGTCCCAAATCCTGTTTGATCTTTGCCAAAGCTTCCGGCATATCCTTGACTACATACCGTTTGACGATCATCAGATGGTCACCGTCCCTCCGCTTTTCACTTCAATAGAAGGATCCAATTCGTTGTATGACAGAATGGTCAAATCGGGCAGGACCCTTTCCACAAGCCTTCTCATATGCATCCGGATATTGGGAGCCGTAAGTACAATCGGTGTGTTTCCGGTTGCAGTTACATACTGGATTTGTTCATTCAAGGACTGGTAGATTCTTTGTGAGACACTCGGATCCAGCACCAGATAGGAACCTTGTTCCGAGTGCTGAATATTTTCAAGAATCACCTTCTCCACTCCCGGAGATAAAGTGATTACAGTCAGCGGCTGCCCCGGTGTCCGGAACTGGTTAGTGATCTGCCTGGCCAGAGAGGTTCTCACATATTCTGTCAACAGGTCATGATCCTTGGTATAAGACGCCATATCGGCCATTGTTTCCAGAATCGTGACCATGTCGCGGACTGACACTTTCTCCCGGAGGAGGTTCACCAACACTTTCTGGATGTCGCCGATGGTGAAGAGATTGGGCGTTACTTCGTCCACCAGAGCGGGATAGTTGTTCTTGAGGGAGTCGATAAGCTGTTTGGTTTCCTGCCGCCCAAGCAGTTCATGTGCATGCCGTTTGAGTATCTCTGTCAAGTGGGTCGCCACCACAGAGGGCGGGTCCACAACGGTATATCCCGACATTTCAGCGGTTTCTCGCATGTCTTCGGTTATCCATAACGCAGGAAGCCCGAAAGCCGGTTCTTTTGTGGGAATGCCGAAAACGTTCGGGTCATCGATACCCGGGCTCATGGCCAGATAATGATCGAGCAGAAGCTCCCCTTTTGCCACTTCATTTCCTTTGATTTTGATCACATATTCGGTTGGCCGCAGCTGAATGTTATCGCGGATTCGAATAACCGGAACCACGATTCCAAGCTCCAGAGCCAATTGCCTGCGGATCATGATGACACGATCCAGAAGGTCTCCCCCCTGATTGGTGTCGGCAAGCGGGATCAAAGCATACCCGAATTCAAACTCAATCGGGTCGATATGTGTTAATGTCACAACACTTTCCGGACTCCGAACTTCCGCTTGTTCCTCTTCAGCCACCTGTTCCATCATCTTGATCTCTTCCACCACCCGGGTCTGTTGGATTCGGTATCCCCCCACCGCCACAAGAAGCGCAATGGGCAATGTGGTAAGAGGTCCGATGGGAGTGAAGAATCCCAATAACCCGATCATGCCCGCCACTATATACAGCATGCGGGGATAGGCAAGAAGCTGCTTCACCACGTCTTGGCTCAAGTTGCTGTCAGAGGCGGCACGGGTTACCACAAGTCCAGTGGCAGTAGAAATCAACAGGGCAGGAATTTGGGAAACCAAGCCGTCACCGACAGACAACAGGGTATACTGCTGCATCACTTGAGCAACATCCAACCCGTTGTTGTTCATTGTCATGCCGATGATGAAACCGCCGATGATATTGATGATCACAATGATGATGGAGGCGATTGCGTCCCCTTTTACAAATTTGCTGGCACCGTCCATTGCGCCGTAAAAATCTGCTTCCCGTTCAATCGTTTGCCTGCGTTCGCGTGCTTCCTTCTCTGTAATAAGGCCGGAGTTCAGATCCGCATCAATGCTGATCTGTTTCCCCGGCATCGCATCCAACGTGAATCGGGCAGCCACTTCCGCCACCCGTTCAGCCCCTTTGGTTATGACAATGAATTGAATGATGACAAGAATTAAGAATACGATGAAACCGACAACCGCATTGCCGCCAATGACAAAACTGCCGAACGTATGAATGACGTTGCCCGCTTCTCCTTCACTCAGGATCAGGCGGGTGGAAGACACGTTAAGACCCAGCCTGAACAGAGTGGTAATCAGCAGCAGGGCGGGAAATATGGAAAATTGCAATGGCTCTTTCGTATTCATGGCAATCAGAAGGATCGTCAGGGAAACACTCAGATTCAGAATGAGCAAGAAATCCAACAACCATGTCGGAAGCGGAATTACCAGCATCACTACAATCCCCAGAATACCCAGAATCACCGCCAGATCTGATCTTTTCACAGCTTCACCCTCCTTTCCTAAACCTTGCGTTTCAATCTGTAAACGTATGCCAGGACTTCAGCCACAGCCTGAAACAGTTCCTGCGGAATCGTTTCGCCGATTTCTACGGTTTTGTAAAGCGTTTGAGCCAGGGGCTTGTTCTCCACCAGCACCACGCCATTTTCTTTGGCAATTTGTTTGATTCGTTGTGCCAGATCATCCGTCCCTTTGGCAATGACCACAGGTGCTTCCATCTTGTCTCCGTCATATTGGATGGCAACCGCAAAGTGGGTTGGGTTGGTAATTACCACATCCGCCTTTGGAACCTCCTGCATCATTCGCCGCATGGCCATGGCCCTCTGTCTTTCCTTGATCTTCCCTTTAATGGTCGGATTTCCTTCCGTTTTCTTGAACTCATCCTTGATGTCTTCCTTGCTCATTCGCAAGCTTCGTTCGTGGTCGTAGCGCTGATAGAAGAAATCAAAGATAGCCAGTACAAGCAGCAACAGGGCAGATTTCCAAAGGATTTCAAAGGTGATGCCGCCAACCACGGACAAGATGCTTGGAATGTCCATCCGGCTCAGATTCGAGAGACTCCCTATCTCCGATACGATGGAGTCATAAACCAAGTACCCCACAAGCAGGATCTTGATAATGGACTTAGCCAATTCCACAAGGGTACGGAGCGCGAAGATACGTTTAACCCCCTGGATCGGATCCATTTTCTCCAGCTTGGGAATAATGGGTTCCACTGTAAAATGGCTCCCCACTTGCAGGTAGGCAGTCATAAAACCTATCACAAATACGATTGCAACGATTGGAAGGGTGAACTTGACCGAAACCAATCCCATATCTGCAAATAACCTGCCGGCATTGCCTTCAGTAAGCTGAAGCGTCAAATTGGCAGTCAAACTGTGCTTCATATACGAAAGAAAATTGTCTATATAAAACCCGCTCATCATTTTGATGATCAGGATGGAACCCAACAGAATCAAAGCGGACTGCAATTCGGGACTTCTTGGAACTTGCCCTTTCTTTCTGGCTTCCTGCAGCCTTCGTGGCGTGGGCTTTTCGGTTTTTTCGCCGGCAAACTGCTGCAAATTCCATTTGATCATGCCCGTCCCCCCAGTACCTCCAAAAGCGAATCAACCTGTCTGAACATCAAATGGAACAGATCCTGAAGGAAATAGACAAATACAGGCATAACCAGAATTAACATGAAGAGTCCCAAAAAAATCTTGACCGGCAGCCCCACAATAAAGATGTTCATTTGGGGAACCGTTCTTGCAATAATGGCAAACCCAATATCGGTTACCAGGAGTGCCGCAACCACCGGCATGCTGATTTTGACCGCCAGCAGAAACATGGCGGAGAATGCCTTGAACATGAATTCCAGCATGCTATCGGATAATGCAAGTTGACCGGGTTTAACAAAATCAAAACTTTGTATGACAGATGACAGAAGTGCGAAATGGCCATCCATCCCCAGAAACAGCAGGATCGCCAACAGATTCTTGAAACTGCCCATGATGGGAGTATGAAACCCG
>NZ_BDUF01000059.1:0-8813 GCF_002335525.1 Effusibacillus lacus | reverse complement strand
CTGAGGGTCGATCACATTCACAATCGAAAACCCGATTTGCATATCGATGAATTGCCCGGCCACCTGCACGGCAGAGAACATAAGCATGCAGAGATAGCCAATTGCGAGTCCAACCAGTACTTCTTTGAGTACTGCAGCAAGAAACAACCCTGGACTTCCGAGCAAACCGCCCTGAGTATCGGCAGCGGGTGTTGAAGCCCATACAATCAGGCTCACAAAGAAGGCAAGTCCAATTTTGAAATGAGCCGGTACGCTCCTCATTCCGAAAACCGGTGCGATCAAAAACATGCTGCTGATGCGAGTCAGAATCAACAGGAACATTTCGAATTGCGAACTCAGGATGCCAAAACTCACCGGAACCCTCCGTCCTATCTCACAAACTGCATCAAGTTGCCCATAATCCCGTTAGTAAAATCAAGGATCACCGAGAGCATCCAGGGGCCAAAAACGGCCAGTGCAACTACAACAGCCAAGATCTTGGGAATAAAAGAAAGCGACTGTTCCTGAATTTGGGTTGTGGCCTGAAAAATGCTTACGACCAATCC
Source organism: Effusibacillus lacus (assembly GCF_002335525.1). Classification (NCBI taxonomy): domain Bacteria; kingdom Bacillati; phylum Bacillota; class Bacilli; order Caryophanales; family Alicyclobacillaceae; genus Effusibacillus; species Effusibacillus lacus. The sequence continues at coordinate 8,268 of NZ_BDUF01000059.1, read as the reverse complement.
GACCACCAGACCGAACACCAGAATGGGACCGGAAATCTTCAACGCCACCCACAATGCTTCCTGACCCAGTTGAATGACAAAATCGGAACCCATTCCTTCCCCTCCTTATTGATATCCCTGCAACAGCGACTTTACAATCAGATACCAACCGTCCACCATTACAAACAACAGGATTTTGAAGGGTAATGAAATCATGATGGGAGGAAGCATCATCATCCCCATCGACATAAGAGTCGTTGAAACAACCAAATCAATGATGAGAAATGGGATAAAGATCATAAAGCCTATTTGAAACGCAGTTTTCAATTCACTAATCGCATAGGCAGGCACCAGAGTGGACAGGGGGATTTGTTCCACCGACGCCGGAATCGGTTCTTTACGAAACTCGATGAACAGCATGAGATCTTTCTCCCGGGTTTGCTTTGCCATAAACTGCTTGAACGGGATGGAAGCCTGTTCAAACGCTTGTGTTTGGGTGAGTTTTCCGGCCAGATAAGGCTGCAGAGCATTTTCATTCACTTGTGACAATGTGGGAGCCATCACAAACATCGTCATGAAAAGGGCCAATCCGATCAACACCTGATTGGGCGGCATTTGTTGGATGGAAAGCGCATTTCTTACAAACGCCAATACAACGATGATCCGTGTAAAACATGTCATTAATATCAGAATGGCAGGCGCAAGCGACAGGACGGTCAGCAGGAGTATGATTTGCAAACTGGTTGCAACGCTTTGCGGATCGTCAGTCGTGTTCACACTCAGATTAATGCCTGGAATCCCGATCCCTTCGGCGTACACCGTTCCGGAGTGCCATATCAGGATAAGTCCTGCCAAAAGAAACATCATTTTTTTTGTCATTGGTTATCAGAATCCCATTCCTGAATCTTTTTTCGCTGTTCCTTGACCTGCTGCAGTTTGGATTGCAAAGTTTCATAGAACGGTGACGCTTGAATATCTTCTTCAACCTCTGGTTTTCGTTGAACCGGAAGCCATTTGGACAGCCATCCGGACAGCTCGGGTGAAGTGAATGCGGGGGATTTGTCCTTTATACGCCCGATCAGTTCCTCATCAACGATCACGTCAATCAATGTAATGTCTTCTCCAACCCCGACCACATAAACCCGATCTTCCAGCGCAATCAGTTGGATCGACCGGTTTGTGGAAAGCGGGTGCACAACGATCGTTTGCATAAGTGGATGCATACGGGTTGAATGGGTCTTGAGGGCCAGAAATCTGATCAGCAGGTAGATGACCCCGGCTATGACGGCAAGGATCACAATCATCTCCAGAATTCCGAAGAACAGTGACCAACCGCTTCCGGCGCCCGAAATGGGAGGCGATTGGGTCCCGCTCCCTTGTCCTCCGCGCTTGATCAAATCTTCAACGCTTTCACCAAGGGCAAGAAATGTCACTGTCCCATCCCCCTCGCCATAAAAAATCCTTTATCCAATGACTTTTCGGATCGCTTCCAGCACACGGTCTGCCTGGAACGGCTTCACAATGAAGTCTTTGGCGCCGGCTTGAATGGCGTCGATGACCATTGCCTGCTGCCCCATTGCCGAACACATGATGACTTTCGCATTGGGATCATACCGGCGGATTTCCCGCAAAGCGCCAAGGCCGTCCATCTCAGGCATTGTAATATCAAGCGTGACCAGGTCGGGGGTCAATTCTTTATATTTGTCTACCGCTTCTTTTCCGTCTTGAGCTTCCCCGATTACTTCATATCCGTTTTTGGTCAGGATTTCCTTGATCATCATCCGCATAAAAGCTGCATCGTCAACTACCAGGATTTTTTTTGCCATGATTCGTATCCCCCTGTTTATTTATTGGAGTTTTGAAATGCGTTCGGCCGGTGTGAGGATATCCGTTACGCGAACCCCAAAGTTTTCATCAATAACAACCACTTCGCCTTTGGCGATCAATTTGCTGTTTACCAGGATATCAACCGGTTCCCCGGCCAATTTGTCCAACTCAAGGATCGAACCGGTACCCAATTCAAGGATTTCACGTATTTGCTTGCGTGTTCTCCCCAATTCCACTGTCACCTGAAGCGGAACGTCCAGTAACAGGTTCAGGTTGCCGCTGGACAGAACTGCTGGATCAACCGCCTCAAAGGTGGCAAATTGAGCCGGTTGCACATTGACCGTAGGAGGGACAAAATGACCGCCTTGCGGCATGGTGTATCCGCCTGCAGACATTCCGTAACCTGGTGCGGGTGGATAGGGATATCCCATGGCCTGTTGTGACGGCGGCATATAGTGACCCTGTGCAGCCATTGGTTGTTGCATGGCCGGTTGCTGCATAGCGGGCTGTTCCATGACAGGCTGATACATTGCAGGTTGCCCCACCGGCTGGTGTTGTTCTGCCTGATGGGTGGCAGCCGGTTGGGATGGTTGAGCAGGTGCAGGTTCAGCGGATTGGGTCTGCCCTGTCAGTTTATCCAGCATCGTTCGGGCGAAGGTGATCGGTACCAACTGCATGATCTGGGAATCGATCAGGTCTCCCACAATCAGCCGGAATGAAATTTTGACCACAATTTCATCAGCCGGAAAAAGTTGGCTTGCCTGCTGCTGGTCCATGCTCAGAACTTCAACCTTTGGCGGGGTAATATTCACCATCATGTTAAAAATGGTGGACATGGAGGTGGCGGCCGATCCCATCATCTGATTCATCGCTTCCGCCACAGCGCTCATGTGCAGCTCATTCAGTTCACCGATCTCCACTTTCCCGTCACCGCCAAGCATTAAATCGGCGATCACCTGTGCGTCGGCGATCTTGATGGCCAGCACGTTGGAACCGACAAATCCGTCCGTATAATCCACCTTAATTACCGCATGCGGAATGGGCAGATCATTCACCAGCTCTTCACGGCGAATTACCGTGACTGCCGGAGTGGTAATTTCAACTTTGTGCCTGAGCAGCGTCGAAAGAGCGGTGGCGGCCGTTCCGAACGAAATATTGCCGATTTCCCCCAGCGCATCTTTGTCAAATTCCGTCAAAAGTTCTTCAGCAGCCGGTTCTTCCTCTTTGGAAACTCCTCCTTGGCGGAGCAGCGCATCAATCTCTTCCTGTGACAAGAAATCGTTACCTGTCATCTTCCGTCACCCCTTCCTCAAGTACTTCTGTGACCTGTACGGCGATCCTTCCGCGGCTTACTCCCGGCTGGCCCCTGTACTTGGGTTTGTTGCCAACTTTAATCTGAACTTTTTGTTTGATGTCCTGATCAAGTTTAATTACATCACCGACAGTCAATTGCAGGAATTCCCCAATGGTGATCGTCGATGTGCCAAGTTCGGCTGAAACGGGCAGCAAAGCACGCCTGAGAGAATACTGGAGCGCTTCCAGATCGGCTGAATTCTCACGCGGTTTCTTCATATGCATCCAATAATGGGCCGATAGTTTCGGCATTACGGGTTCCAAAACCACGTGCGGCATACAGATGTTGATCATTCCGGACGTTTCACCGATTTTGGAAGACAAAGACACAACAGCAACCGTTTCGTTGGGAGACGCCAACTGCATAAACTGCGGATTGACCTCCAGCATATCCAGTTCCGGAATCAGGTCGGCGACTCCTTTCCAGGCATCCCGGAAATAATCGAGGGATCGCCCGAACATCCGAACCATCACGGTCGTTTCAATTTCCGTCAGGTTTCTGACTTCATCCTGCCCTATCCCTTGTCCTCCCAACAAACGATCCAACATCGCATATGCAATATTCGGATTGATTTCCATCACAAACTTGCCATCAAGGGGGTGTATCCCAAACACATTCAGAATGGTGGTCTTGGGAATGGAACTGATAAATTCTTCATACGGCAGTTGTTCAACCGAGAGAACCTTGATATCGACATAAGTTCGCAATTGGGCGGAAAAATAGGTTGTGAGCAAACGAGAAAAGTTCTCGAAAATTCGGGTCAGGCTGCGAATCTGATCCTTCGAAAAACGCATGGCCCGTTTGAAGTCATAACTCCGGACCTTGCGTTCAGTTTCTTCCTTGCGAATTTCCTCGGCCGACAGTTCGCCGGAAGACAAAGCGGACAACAGGGCGTCAATTTCCCTCTGGGACAATACCTCTGCCATACATGGTCACCTCCTTGCCTCTTGCCCTGCAACCGACTACTGCACCACCAGCTCGGGGAAGTAAACATCAACCACTTTTCCCTTCTGCAGGTACTTGTTGATGTTTTCTTTGATCTGTTCTTTCAGTTTCTGGATTCCGTCAGGCTTTTGCAGGTCGACCTGGGTTGTTGCATGAAGAATCTGGGTAATGGTGTCTTTCACCTGCGACTTGCGAAGCTCCAGTTCTTCGACTCCTTTTGTCGAATCCAGCTGCAGGGTAATCCCGATTTGAACCAGACTGGAACCTGACAGGTTCGTTGTGAGTTTCTCGACCGCAAACTGGGATTCAGCCAATTCCTTTGCAGAGGGAACCTTCTTTGCCATCGCTTCGGACTTGCCGAGGTAATTGATCCCTACAATAGCTACCACGCCCAGCATTGCAATGGAGATGATGAGAATCAATGCAAAGTTGAACAGTTTGTTCTGAAACACGACTAGCACCCCGCATTCTGACGGACTTGCAATCCAACAATTCCGATGGTTTTGTAGAAGTCGGTGATCATTTGCACCACCTCATCCACCGGTTCCCTGACCACGATTTTCTTATTGTTGACCAAGGTGATAACGGTGTCCGGAGTGGCTTCCACCACTTCAATCAAAGTGGCGTTGATCGTCAGTTCGGAACCGTTGAATCGCGTAACCTTAATCATGTACTTCCCTCCTTGGAGGAGCCGCCCATGCTTTGCGCAGGGCTATATGGTGAGACCTCACGGAAGTGGCACCCCTGTTTCTGACCACTTCCGCGAGGTGATTATCTATTATCGCTTCAGATTGACAACTTCCTGCAGAACTTCGTCGGAGGTTGTGATAATCCGGGAGTTTGCCTGGAACCCGCGCTGTGCCACAATCATCTCGGTGAACTCGTTGGTGAGTTCCACGTTGGACATTTCGAGAGCGCCGATAATGATAGTGCCCCGTCCTTTATTGCCTGCATAGTTATCTGCAAGCGCAGGAACTGCTCCTGAGTTGGGAGAAACTGAATACAAGTTGCTTCCAGCCTTAAGCAATCCACTTGGATTAGAAAATTTTACAACCTGAATTTGTCCAACATACACCCGTGCGCCACCCGCTGCAGGGATATAACTTACGAGACCCTTCTCATCAATATCATAGGTTTGTGCATCCGCAGGGATATAAATGTTAGTAGCTGCTCCTACAAGTGCTCCAGTGTTATTGTCAACTGTAAGTCCTTGAACCTTCAAGCCATTTGCATTTACCAGTACGCGCTGTAACCCGTTATATCCATTAGCGTTCACATTAAGGCCTGCATCAAGATAAAAATTTCCGGCACGAGTATAAAATTCATTGCCAGAACCATCCCTTACAGCAAAGAATCCTTCTCCATTAATCATTAAGTCTGTAGGAACGTTTGTAGTTTGTGTACTTCCCTGGGTATGAATAGTATCGATAGAAGAGATGGCACTCCCCAATCCGATTTGTTTGGGGTTAATACCACCGATTCCCGCAGTGGCTGTTGACGGTGCCGCTGCTCCCCCAACATTCTGGCTTAGAATATCTTTGAATGTTGCTCGACCTGCTTTAAATCCGAATGTATTCACATTCGCAATGTTGTTGCCGATTACGTCAAGCTTTACCTGAAAACCACGCATGCCGGAAATGCCTGAATACATCGCACGAAGCATTCATATCGCCTCCTTGTGTTGTGGGAACGCGTCAGTCGGTCGGCGTTCCGTCGGACCTCCAACAAGTGGGCCGGTCCTAAAGAATCATGGCACTGTCAATATTGGTAAACACGTTTTCTTTTAGCGACAACTTGTCCACTGCCGTAATGATGGTTCGGTTGGGGACATTGATCACAAAAGCCGTATCCTTGTACATAATCAGCGACTCTTTCCCGCCTTTGGCGGCTACCTGGTTAATGGCTTGTCCGATCTTCTGCAAATCGGTTTCGTTTAACCGGATGTCTCTTTTTTCAAGCCGCTGTTTGGCATGATTGGAAAGCACCACTTCCTGCTGTCTCAAGCGTTTTGCCAGTTCGGCCTGAAACAGTCCCGCCGGAACTTCCGGTCGGCGCTTGCTTGTTGTCGGCTCGGCTTTTGTGACCGGCAACGGCCCTCGAACTCCAAGCAGCCACTCCTGATTCATTCCAACTCACCTCACTTTGTGACCTTGACTATGTCCAGCAGGTCAACAAACGCCTCTCCCACTTTCACTTTCATGACACCGTCCTTCATCTCGGCTCCCGTTACAGTCCCCGTAACATCATTCCCGTCAGAATTCCTGTATGTCACGGTCGTGCCAAGCAGATTGAAAGCGGCACCGAGAGAATTGACTTTCTGCAGTTTCTCAAAACCGGCCGCCATGTTGGTCATCTGTTCCAACGCGGAGAATTGGGCCATTTGGGCAATAAAATCCTTGTCCTGCATCGGGGACATCGGGTCCTGGTACTGAAGCTGGGTGAGCAGGATCTTCAAAAATTCATCCTTGCCCAAAGCGCTGTTACCAGTACTTTTGGTCGCGGCAGTTGAATTGCTGCTGCTCGCTCCATATACCTGCATTCATCACACCTCCTTATGCCGTCCTGTCAAATTGTCCGTTGACCAACGCTGTTTGGTCATAATAGACAGCCTCATCCAGCTGGAAAGCGGAGTCCGTGAAACCGTTTCGCTGGGGATTCCGTGGATTTCCCCCTTGCTGCTGGTGTTTCTGTTCTTCCGCCATTCCCCTTTCATGCCCCATAAATGGAGACGAAGAGGAAGAAACAACCTCGGTCCGATTCACTTGCAGGCCTTGGGATTCCAGCTGCTGTCGGAGCATTCCCATACCGGAATCCAACAGGTTCCTGGCGTATTGAGTGTCAGCCGAGAGTTGAACAGTCAGCTGTCCGCTTTGTTCCACAATCCGCACCTGCACCTCGCCAAGCCCTTCCGGCATCAAGGTGATTCTCATCTCGTGGGTGCCACCCCGTTCAAGCACGGATGCTTGCTTGACAATCAGACCTGAAAAATCGGTTTTGAACTGTTCCGGAGTCATGGTGTCGCGCGTGACATTCTTTGGATCGTTGGAAGTTGTTCCGGCTGTTCGGGTTAAAATGACCGGTGCTGCCTGTTCAGTTGGACGTGATTCATTAGGAACCGCTTCTCCTTGAATCGTCTGCTTGCCATCAGTTGGGAGTAGGCTGACCAGTCCGGTTTCTTCGGCAGCTTCTGTTGCAACTGCCGCGTCGGTCTGTTTCGAAACGCCCGATCCGGACAATTGACCAGCATTGCCATCCGCTTGCCCACGACCGACTGAAGAACGTGAACCCGCATCAATCGGGGTCTGTTCGGGGTTCGTAATTGGTTGGAGCTTTACTGCCGCTTGTGGCTGGTTCTCTGATTTCTCACCCTGTTGCTGCAAGGCCAACAGTTCCGGTCGGATTTGCGAACTTTGCATCATGGGATTGGCATCCGACACTTTGGTCGGGTTTCCTTCCGGAACCGCTTGTGTCTGCAGGATGGGCACATCCTGGATGAGTCTCACAAGTGCCTTGTCAGCCGACAATCCTTGCTGCTCCATCATTCTCCCGACCCGGTTGACAGCCTGCTCCAGGGAAAGACCCGATTGTTTCAGGAAAGCTGCCATTTCCTCAGCCAATTGTTTAAGGGGAGAAGCCTTCAAGGCAGAAGGATGCACCGTACCGTTTTTGACAGTCTGCATCAGACCCATGGTGCCGGCGGATGCAGTAGCGGAAACCGTACCATTGTCCACAGTCTGCATGATGCCAAGGGATCCGGCAGATGAAGAACTTAATGGTTCTGAAACTGTTTGCCCGTTTGCTGCCGGGTTCACAACAGCACCCAGCAGCGACATGAGTTCCGCAATTTGTTCGGAATTCAGGCCTGACAAAAGGTCGACAAGTTCCTGCAGGGCTGCCTTTTGATTTCCGTCCATCTTGATCTGGTTTGTCAGAAGCGCCTGAAAAGCTCCCGGTTCCACTGTCGGACTGCCTGTCTGTGTGGAAACTGCCGATGTCATTTGGCCTCCGACAATGAGTGTCAAGATCTGAGCCGCATTCATCTTTTCTCACCTCCTTTCACAGGAAGAACATAGCTTCTCGGAATTAAATTTCCCTTGCTGGCTCCAGTCTCTTGACTAGGGCCATTTATTGTTTCACCCCCAAAACAGGAGTGCGAACAAATT
>NZ_BDUF01000058.1 GCF_002335525.1 Effusibacillus lacus | reverse complement strand
TCTTGAAACCCCTTCGTATGAAACGAGGGGGGAACTAAAAAGTGACATTTTCATAGAACAGTTAAGGTGACATTTTCACTGAATCTTGACATAATTCTCATGCAATAATTCTCAAATTTTAAAAAGGCGGTGCTGGTCATGTATGATGTACACACTCACTTTGTTCCACCGGATGTATTGGGTTGGCTCAAAGAGAACGAAAAAACAGTCCATGCAACATGGGAAAAAAAAGATCCGAACAAAGCGGAATTCCTGACTGTCAATGGAAAATGGGCATTCGAGCTGAAGGAATCATTTTACAATGAAACGAAATATTTTCAAAATCAGGCGGAGGTTGGAGTTAAGCACTCTCTGGTTTCCCCGATTCCGCAGCTCTTTTTATATGAATTTCCTGTAGAAGTAACAAACGAAATGGCAAGCGTATACAACGTTTCCCTGGCAAAATGGGTTCGTTCTCAACCGGCGAAACTGTCAGCGCTCGCCACGGTCCCGTTAAACAATCCGTCATTGGCGGCAGATGCATTGGCCAATGCAATCGATATGGGGTTGAAAGGGGCATGCATCGGTCCGGGGACTTCAGGCCATATGCTGTCAGATGACGTATATGTCCCTTTTTGGGAAGAAGCGAACCGCCGACGGGCCATTGTCTTTCTCCATCCGTTGCTGAGTGAAGATCCGAGGCTGCACCGGAGGATGATGCCCAATCTAATTGGCGTTCCTTGGGAAACTACCATCTGTGCCGCCGACATTCTACTAAGCGGCATGTTGGATAAATATCCCAACGTCAAAATCCTGTTGGCCCATGGAGGTGGCTTCCTGCCCTATCAAATTGGCCGCTTAAACAAAGGATATGAGCAATGGAAGCCTATTGCCGATTCCCTGGAGGCCCCTCCGACAGACTATTTAAGACGTTTTTGGTATGATTCCGTTCTTTGGAATCGACCAGCGTTGGAATACCTGCTTTACGTCGTGGGCGAAGACCGGGTCGTGCCGGGATCGGATTTTCCGTTCGATCTTTGCGCTTGGCCTCCCTTGATGTACAACGAGAAAGGGATTCAATCCCTCTTGTTTGAATAGTCATCGCACTTCCCCGGAAACAAGGCAAGAAAAAACATGCAAGCATTTCAAAACCCGATCTTTTGCAGACCGGGTTTACTTGTTGCAATTTCTGAAGCCAGCTTATGTCCAGTTCGTTCACGGAAACCGGTATCTGTTCGGAACCTGCTGACATCTGACAGGATGTAGCTGTACCTTCCTGAAGTTGATTGAACGCCCTGCATGATATCGATACAAAGCGGTTTAAATAAAATATTTTCTATCGACCCGGAATATCCGATACCGCAGTTCCGCCGATTCCCCAATGAGTCTTGGGAACTTCCGTAACGAGCACGCGAACCCCTTCCTTTGGTACATCCAGAGTTTCGGCAATCGTATCCGTTACATTCCGTATGACTTCTTTTACCTTTTCTTCAGGTCTCCCTTGTAACATCTGAATATTAACAATCGGCATTCGCTATTCTCCCTTTCGTTCGAAGCTGAATAAATGTCTACTCCTTGACTGTAAAACTGACCTCGCCCAATCCGTCAAGCTTGGCTGACACTGTATCGCCGACAGTCAACAGTACCGCTTCGGTTACTCCACCGGTCAAGATGACGTCTCCGGCTCTTAGCTTTTCTCCTTTGCGGGCCAGCATATTGGCCAACATAGCGACTGAGTTGGCAGGATGCCCCAATACGGCTGCCCCAGCTCCCAAAGCTTTAATCTCCCCGTTAATCGATAGCGTCACACCGACAAGATCGAGTTCCAAATTCGACGGACGGGTGAGACGGCTCCCCAATACAACCCTCGAAGAAGAGGCGTTATCCGCAATGACGTCAGGCAGATTGAATTTAAAGTTCTCATATCGGCTGTCAATAATCTCAAGCGCGGGAGTTACATATTCGGTGGCAGCCAATACTTGGACTCCCGAGACGCCGGGTTCTTCGATATCGCGGCCTAAAATAAATGCGATTTCCGCCTCCACTTTGGGGTGAATCAGTTCCTGCATCCGCAATTCGCCGCCGTTCGGCAGCGCCATGTAGTCGAAAATATACCCGTAAATCGGTTCCTCTACATTCATCTGCTTCATTTTTGCCTGACTGGTGAGCCCCATTTTCGGTCCGAGAATTTTGCAGCCCTGCGCAAGTTTGATTTTCACAAGTTCTTCCTGAATCCGATAGGCATCCTGCACCGATAGTTCGGGATGGTCCGCTGTTAGGCGCGTGACTTCCTTCTTTTCTGTCTCAGCGCTGTTCAAAAATTCAGCTATGGATTTGAAGTTTATGTCCCCCATGCTTTTCCTCCTCTAGCCGACGGAAACCTTTGCTTTTTTGCCGGCAATCTCCGCAGCCACATCCACAATCATGTCTTCCTGGCCGCCGACTACTTTCCGTTTTCCAAGTTCAACCAGAATGTCGCGGGAGTCAAGGCCAAATTTTTTCGACGCTCGCTGTGCATGGAGCAAGAAGCTGGAATATACACCTGCATAACCCAAAACAAGGCTGTCCTTTGTGATTTCCTGTGGTACCTGAAGAATCGGAGCGACAATTTCTTCCGCCAAGTCCATCATTTTATAAATATCAATTCCGGTTTGAATGCCCAAACGGTCCAGCACGGCAACAAGAACCTCGGTTTGCGTGTTGCCGGCTCCCGCCCCCAAACAGCGAACACTTCCGTCGATTCGGGTTGCTCCTTCTTCAATCGCCACTAAGGTATTGGCCATTGCCAGAGACAAGTTGTTGTGCCCGTGGAAACCAACATTGATTTTCAGGCTTTGGCGCAGAGCCCGAATCCGCTCTTTCACTTCTTGCGGAAGTAATGCTCCCGCGGAATCCACCACGTAAACGGTGTCAGCACCGTAGCTTTCCATCAGTTTCGCCTGCTCAACCAGCTTTTCCGGCGGTGCCATATGAGACATCATTAAGAATCCGACGGTCTCCAGCCCCAAATCTTTCGCCAATGCAATATGCTGGGCCGAAATATCCGCCTCGGTGACATGAGTGGCAATCCGGGCCATTTTGACGCCCAAATTGGCAGCCTGCTTCAATTCCTGCATAGTGCCGATGCCCGGAAGCAGCAGTACGGCAATTTTGGCTTGTTTGCAAACGGAAACCGCCGCTTCGATCAGTTCCATTTCATTTGTGCGGGATAAGCCGTACTGCAAAGAGGAACCGGCAAGACCATCACCGTGAGACACTTCAATGTATGGAACATTTGCTTCATCAAGCGCCTTTGCAACATTCACCACTTGTTCAACAGTAAATTGATGCGCAATCGCATGGCTCCCGTCGCGCAGGCACACTTCGGTAATAACCACATCACGCTTTGCTGTCATTTGACTCACTCCCCTCGCATGTTTTATACGACCGCTTTTGCCAGCCGATGCTTTGCGAACTCTTCCGCCACTTTCACGGCCGCCGCCGTCATAATGTCCAGGTTTCCGGAGTATTTTGGCAGGTAATCGCCTGCTCCCTCCACTTCAAGAAAGACGCTGACCCGATTGCCGTCAAAAATAGGCTCTGTGCGAAGACGATAGCCGGGTACATAGGACTGGATCGTCTCTACCATTTCAGTCACAGAACGGGTAATCGCTTCTTCATCCACCAGCTCTCCATTCACGAGAGCGTAAACGGTATCCCTCATCAGAATGGGAGGTTCGGCCGGATTCAATATGATAATTGCCTTCCCTTTTTTGGCCCCTCCGATCTGCTCGATGCCGTGAGCAGTTGTTTCGGTAAACTCGTCAATGTTTGCACGAGTGCCGGGACCAGCGCTTTTGCTGGAAATAGTGGCAACTATTTCAGCGTATTCGACCGGACACACACGATGAATCGCATGTACAATCGGGATCGTTGCCTGCCCGCCGCACGTTATCATGTTGATATTGGTTTGGTCCAAATGGGATCCGAGATTGACCGCAGGCACAACAAACGGACCAACCGCCGCAGGAGTCAGATCGATCGCCAGTTTTCCCGCTTCTTTTAAAAGCTTTGCGTGATGAAAATGTGATTTTGCCGATGTGGCATCAAACACAATGTCTGCCAGATCGGGATTCTGAAGAAACCCTTCAATCCCGCTGTCAATCGCTTCATATCCAAATTCTCTGGCCCGGCGCAGTCCATCCGAGTCGGGATCGATTCCAACCATGGCTGTCAATTCCAAAACGGCGGAACGCCGCAGCTTAAGCATCAGGTCCGTTCCGATATTACCCGAGCCGATGATGGCCGCTTTTACTTTCGACACAGGAATCCCCTCCTTTGTAAATATATAGCTTCTCGGAATTAAATTTCCCTTGCTGGCTCCAGTCTCTTGACTAGGGCCATTTATTGTTTCACCCCCAAAACAGGAGTGCGAACAAATT
>NZ_BDUF01000057.1:121118-171257 GCF_002335525.1 Effusibacillus lacus | reverse complement strand
TCTTCCCATGGTATCCGCCCCGTTCATTATTCTTGCTTTCAGGATACCATAGAACACCGTTTTAAGTAACTGAATTTAGGAAACGAACTACTAGGTTTCAATTTACCATGATTATTTGATTCAAACTGACACAAATCATTTTTTCCTTTTTTCAAGATATATGCCGTATAAAAGGATCAATAAAAAAACAATCCAATAAATAGGTCTTTGATCTTCGGAAATAAATGATGAAAATGCGGGTGGTACTCCGACAAATAATTTCACAGTTCAACACCTCAATATTATGATAATACACGGTGTTTTAAATTGTGAATAGATGAAGGGATCCTCATGGTGATATAACAAATCCGAAATTTGCTCCTCATTAAACTTGTTATGACATATCTCGTGGAGAGTTATCAAATTTTTTGAAAATGAATCTTTAGCTGATGTATGTTGTCTAAATAAGTGAGGGGTGAATAAGTTGGAAAACTATGCAGGTGGTTCACTGGATAGAAAAACTGTATTAATTGACCTGATGGTTACGCATGAGCCCGATGTATGGAATTATGCCTTTTCCCTAACTCGTAGTGAAGAACTTGCTAACGACATTACACAAGAGGTGTTTGTCAAGGCATACGAGAAGCTCGATTCGTTTCGTGGTGAGTCGTCTATTAAAACCTGGCTTCTTGTGATTACCCGTAATACTGTCATAAATTATCGTAGATCTGCCTTTTTTCGGAAAGTGATTCTTATTGATTACATGTTTGACAGAGGAACACACCCTTCAGCTGAAAAAGAGGTGTTAGACAAAATAGTAATTGAAGATATTTGGAGAATAATTTTGAATTTACCGATCAAACTTAGGGAAGTTTTAGTGTTGTATGTTCAGCAACATTTGTCAATTTCAGAAATAGCCTGTCTAATTGGAGTTTCAGAAGCTACTGTAAAGAGCAGACTTTATAGAGCCAGAAACAAAGTTTCAAACTTTCTAAAACAGGAAGGTGATCTGGATGGAAAAGCTTGAATTTGATTGGGAGAAAAAGTTACCCCCTTCACCGGTTGCTCGTCGAAATACTCCAACTCATATAATGATACAACGTGTAGAAGAACGTTTAAAAAGCAAAAGAAAGAGATTAAAAAGATTTGTTCCTTGGTTCGCGTGTTTCTCAATTGCTGTACTCACTCTTATATTTATTGTGCCTCAATTTAGTCAAATATTAAATCTTGTGCAGACCAGGGGTAATGAACAACCAGATGGCATAATAGCAGGGGCAGAACTCAGCACCGATCAATTGATTATTCAAATCAAACAAAAAGTAAAGTTTAACGTTTGGATTCCCATCTCAGCAACTAGCTTGACTCTTAAAGATACCAAGGTAGAACATGAGCAAATACTTATAAAATACGATTTTGAAGGGCCGAACGGCAACAAAGTACCGGTTGAACTCATGGAAATACCTGATCCCAAAAGTAGTAATCCCAATCAAACCACCTTTTGGGTTACAGGTAAAGTGGATAAATCAATACAAATTAACGGTCAAACATGGGGATATTCATCTGTTTCACAAGGAGATAAAAAGCGGGTTCAGCTATATGCCCTTTTGAATGGAACACATATTTTTATCAATTCTCAGGATATTGACTTTGACACACTAGTTCATATTGGTGAATCTATGCAGTGTGTTAATTGTGATCAAAAAAATTAATCTTGGAAAATCAAATAACGCCCACAATTTTGGGCGCCTTTTTTTTGAAATTCACCCGGGATAAAGGTCATACTGTGACAGGAGTGGGGTGGAAGAGACATTTCTACAATAGGATTGTCTAAGAAAATAATTAGAACTATGTTACTCGAAAGGAAAAGGTGCACTTATGTAACCTAAATCGTTACATTATGTCAATATAGACAAAGATCCTCCTCGTAAAATCAATTACATATTCTATAATTTTCAGTCAAAGCCCTTCTTTTCCAATTACAGCATGCTCCCGCAAGGAGTTTTTCCGTTTGGTAGGAGCTAGATTCACCTGGCTGAACAGCCTGACGAGATGATGCTGGAGGTAGAACGTGTTACCAATCAATGGCTCTCGGAAGCATGGTTCAGTCTATCCTATTGGATGAGCCGATTTACTCTCAGAAGTGGGATTTTGAACGGTGAGAAAGTTCATGATTTCAGTAATCCAGTAGTAGAACCGGATGGATTTAGAGAGTTATCCTTCCAACAAGCATGTATAATTGTCGGGGTATTGATGGAGTCAGACCTTTAAAGGATATAGATCTTGGAGATCGACATTTTAGGGAGTGTCCGTTGAATGAAGTTGAAATGTGCTATTCTTGATGATTATCAAAACGTGGCCATGAAGATGGCGGATTGGTCTGTTGTAGCGGACAAAGTTGAAGTAACCGTATTTCATCAACATATGGACAAGGAAGATGACGTTGTTCGTGCCATTCAGGACTTCGATATCGTTGTGATTATGCGAGAGCGCACGCCGTTTCGGGCAACGATTTTTGAGCGTCTGGATAAATTAAAGCTGCTTATTACGTCCGGAATGCGAAATGCCTCCATTGATTTAGCTGCCGCTTCAGCTAAAGGAGTCGTTGTCTGTGGAACGGCAAGTTATTCTGAACCTCCTACCGAACTCGCATGGTCTTTGATTTTAGGTTTAGCACGGGGCCTTGTACAGGAGAACCACTCCATTCGAAACAATGGGCCATGGCAACAAACCATAGGTAAAGATTTATATGGAAGCACACTGGGGCTTCTTGGACTTGGAAAAATTGGCGGTAGGATGGCGCGAATTGCTCAAGCCTTCGGTATGAAAGTCATAGCTTGGAGCCAGAATTTGACGCTTGAACAGGCAGAGGCAGCGGGTGTGCAGTTGGCAAGCTCAAAAGAAGAACTGCTGATGAGCAGTGACTTTGTTTCCATTCATCTGGTGCTTAGCGAACGAACGAGAGGACTGATCGGTCCTGCTGAGTTGCAGCTGATGCGCCCAACTTCCTATTTAATCAATACGTCTCGCGCACAAATTGTGGATCAGGCGGCTCTGGTCGAAGCACTTCAAAAGGGTAAAATTGCGGGAGCCGGTATCGACGTATTTGAGACGGAGCCATTGCCGGAAAATGATATACTGCGGAAGTTACCTAATGTTCTTGCTACACCGCATTTGGGATATGTAACGCTAAGAAACTATCAAACTTATTATCGGGAAGCTGTGGAAGATATTGTGACATTCCTGAAAGGTTCTCCGATACGCAAACTTTCCTAAAAAAGGAGAGGATTCAAATTTATAAATTTTTACTAAGTAGGACATTCACCAGGTTTTGGAGGGATTCAGTTGGTCTGGAAAGGTCAAAATGATAACTGGGTATGTCTTGTTGAACAGTCCAAGAGCAAAAATATTCCGGGGATACGCCTTATCTTGATCTATCGAAATGAAAATGCACCCCGGAGTAGGTGAAGTGTCGTGTACTGTGCAAGAAAATACCGCATTAACAGTAGCCAGTTCACTTTCGAAAGACGGTATGCTCGTTGTCGAATTCTTTCAGCAGGGGTTCCATTTCACCAATAAGGTGTTAAATTTGGTGTTACATTACCAAGATCGGACGGATAAACATACGACTATTACCACCGCAAAAAGGGGTCATTATAACTGCTGATTAAAAAAGCAATGAAAATGGGACATCTGTGCTTCCTATCTATTAATATAGGGGTTAAAAGGTAAAATGTTAATTTAGAAAAAACAGAGTGTTTCATATTATCAAGTTTTTCGATTTAGGAAGTAATAAGTTTAATAGATTGATCCGTGGTGCTGCAACTTGGAAAAGAGATCCATATAGAATGGATTCTTTTTTGACAGCGGGTTATAAATATTTTCGTGTAACGATTTTCCCGAAATCCGCAATGTCCTGCACGTGATTGACCAGGACGGCATATACGATCTGCTCCTGGATCGTCACATAATCGTGTACGATTACGTTACGGAATTGAGCCATCTTTTTTAACTTCTCGGCAAGGTTTTTATCAATAATATGTTGTTCTTCAAGAATCTCAAAAGTGTCTTTATTTGATTTTGGTTCCCTATAACCCTCGTAAGAGATGATATGATTGGCGATGTCTAAACAAGCTTCGATAGCAATATGGAGTGTTCTCTCCACGAATCTACGGGTAAGTTTGTCTTGCGAGAAATGATCCCAGTTCGTTTTTTCACGTATTTCGTCCAGATCGCTCAAATACTCTTCAAGCAGGACGAGCCTTCTGGCGATGACCTCTTTTTCGACCATTTACCGTTCCTCCAGCCGCTTCAGTGCTTCACGGTGATACAATTGGTAAAAAGGGATTCGATCTAAATATTCCCTGCGCAGACGAACTTCAAATTCGACTCTTTGGCGCGTGTTCTTATCAATGAGAAGTTGTTTCGAAAGCATGATTTGATGAAAAAAGTATGGATCAACCTCCGCGAGGTCAACGATGTCGGTCTTGGTACCCAATATCTCCTCGAGATCCGCGGCAATGGTTAGTTTTAGGTCGAAACGTTGAAGCAGGTCCAGGCTGTCTTGAAACAACACGGCAATATCGACATCGCTTTGCGACCGATGTTTGTTTTTCGCGACAGAACCGAATAAATAGGCAGCCGTAACAAATTCCTTACTGTTGAAATACGTCTGCAATTTTTTTATTATAAGCTCCTTGTCCATCTTTTCTCACTTCACTTTCAGTTCCTACCCAGATTATAGCATATCGGGAGTTCATCTAAACCGGTCTCTTCACCTGCGACGTTAAATAGACGCCGCAGATGACAAGCGCGGCCCCGATGCTGTCGAACGATTCGGCGGTTCGTTTACTCTACCGTCAAACTTTTGGCGAGATTGCGGGGACGGTCTACGTCGTGGCCGCGAACTGTACCGGAATAATAAGCCAGCAGTTGCAGGGGAATGGCAGCCAAGACCGGCATTAGCAACGGGTGGGTTTCAGGGACATAAAGAACTTCGTCCACGACTTCTCCCACCAGTTCGTCGCCAATCGTAGTAACTCCCACGACAAAGGCCCCCCTTGCCTTGATTTCTTTAATATTGCTGATGACTTTATTCAACACTTGTTGCTGGGTGGCCAATGCGATTACGGGTATCCCCGGGGTAATTAAAGCCATGGTGCCATGTTTCATTTCTCCTGCCGCGTAAGCATCGGCATGAATATAGGCGACTTCCTGCAGCTTCAAAGCGCCTTCCAGGGCCAAAACATAGTCGAGTCCCCGCCCGATCAGAAAAAGATGGTCCTGATCATAAGTGACCTGCGCAAACTGGTCGATGGCATCTTGTGTCATGATCAACGTGGATTCCACATCCTCCGGCAGGCGCTCCAATGCTTCCAATAGGGAGGGGATGTGATCGGTTCCCGGACTGTCGGGTACCAGTCTTGCCAGCCGGATCGACAGCAGAATCATGGCGACAATCTGCGATGTATAAGCTTTGGTCGAGGCCACCGCCAGTTCAGGACCTGCCTTGGTGTAAATCGTACTGTCCGCTTTGCGTGAGATGGTGCTTCCCACCGTATTCGTAATGGCGATAACCGGGCAGCCGCATTGTTTGGCTTCTCTGAGAGCGGACAGAGTGTCTGCTGTTTCTCCGGATTGGCTCAAGACGATCACCAGATTGTGTTCATCGAGAGGCGGATGGTTATAGATGAACTCCGAGGAAAAAGCGACTTCCACCGGAATTCCCAGCAATTGTTCGATGACCTTTTTGCCTATGATCCCTGCATGATAGGATGTCCCGCTGGCCACGATATCGATTTTTCTCAGCCTTTTAACGGGCAGTTCGTTCAAAACCGGTTCCAGTTCCGGAAGGTTCACTTCATTGGGAGACAATCGTCCCAGCAGTGTCTCTTCGATCGCTTTAGGCTGTTCAAAAATTTCCTTTAACATGTAATGCTTGTAATCTTGCAGCAACACATCCTGAACGTTCCATTCCACAAAAGTCCTTTTGGGTTCCAAGATTGTGCCGTCTATATGTTTAACCATAACTCTTTCCGGTGAAAGAATGGCCATCTCCCCGTTTTTGATCGGATGAATCTCCCGGGTGTACGGCAGAAGGGCTGGAATGTCGGAAGCAAGAAATGCCTCTTCTTTCCCAACCCCCAGTACAAGGGGGTTATCTTGCGAAATGGCAATGATCTTGTCAGGCTCTGCGCGGCACAAAATGGCCAATGCAAAGGATCCCTTCAGCATAGGAAGGATGGTTTGGACTGTGTTTTCAAAATTACCGGTATCGTATTCCTCCAATAAGTGGGGAATGACTTCCGTGTCCGTATCCGTAATAAAGGAATGCCCCTTCTGAATTAAACTTTTCCGCAATTGCGGGTAGTTTTCAATAATTCCGTTATGAACTACGATAAACCTGCCGTCACATCCGGACAACGGATGGGAGTTTACCACAGAGGGAACTCCATGGGTCGCCCAACGGGTATGACCAATTCCAAGGATACCTTGGAGAATCGGTTCATGTTCCAGAAAGAAGCGTAAGTCCCTGACCCGTCCCGGCGTTTTCTTAATCTGGATTTGGCGGCGGTTCGAAACGGCCACACCCGCCGAATCATAGCCGCGATATTCAAGCCTATCCAAACAGTCCAGAAGAATGGGCAGCGCGTCCCGTTTCCCCAAAAACCCAACGATCCCACTCACCATCTTCACCTCGTTCGACTCTTGTAATGCATCGTTTTATTATAACGGAATTCCCCCTGCTTGAGCCATCCATCACTCTCCTGCAAAAAAGAAGGCAACCTTATAGTCGCCTTCTCACTGTCGGGTATGCCTTGATTTCTTTTGCCAAATCAGCAAAATTGTCATTATTGCCCGCGCTTGCGGCGGACGGTCACAGTTTCGCCGCCTATCCCCCAATTGTCCGTGTCAACTTCATCAATAACGACCACCGTTGTCTGCGGGTTCTTGCCGAGCACATCCACCAGCAGCTTTGTGGCTCCTTCGATCAGTTGCGCTTTTTGTTCGGGAGTAACTCCTTCTTTGGTAATCTTGATATTCACATAAGGCATTTCAGGTCACCCTTTCCGTGTTATTGTTCTACCGAGCGCCGGGCGCCGCGATAGTTTGTGAACCATGCTCCTGTCGCCAATGTACCCATTCCAATCAACAAAACGATCGTAGCAAGAATCAGCGAATATGTAAAATCGTGGGTTTTGGCTGCCATTGTTCCGGCCAGAACCAGGGAAGGGATGGGACCCCATTTATCAAAATTACTTCCAGAGAAACTGGAGGATAAGACAGCAATTCCGACAAATAACCAGGTACGATTCTTGGATGTGTTTCCGGTGGTCTGGGAATCAACCTCCTGTCTAGATTGATTGTCAGTCAGTGAGAACAAGAAGGAATGGCTCTCAATGGACGGTGGAGTGAACAACTCAACCGCTAACTGATGGGGGGATTTGGCTACTTTCATAAAGCTTTAGCGAAAACACCCTGCGAGACAATCGACAGATAGGTACGGCGTCGTCTCTAAATGAGCCCGTGGAAACAGTTGAAAAAAGTTGGGGGGGGAGTCACCCCCTCCTACTCGATTTTATTCCTATTCCGGTAATTTTGGATAGTGTGTTCTTTATCAAACGTAACGGGCTGTAACCATTTTCTTGCGGGTGTAAAATTCTACGCCATCTCGTCCATTAGCATGTAAATCGCCATAGAAAGATTTTTTATAACCAGAGAAAGGGAAAAACGCCATGGGGGCCGGAACTCCCACATTTACACCTAACATACCCGCATCAATCTCTTCTCGGAATTGCCGGATTGCTTTTGCACTGTCTGTGAATATGCAAGCACCGTTTGCAAATTCAGACTGATTGGCAATCTCGATTGCTTCAGGTAAATCTTTGGCACGAACAATAGATAAAACAGGTGCAAAAATTTCGTCTTGCCATATTTTCATACCCGGTTCAACATGATCGAATATAGTTGGGCCTACAAAATATCCTTGTCCGCTTGTTGCAGCGTCCTTGCGTCCATCCCGAACGAGAATGGCACCTTCTTTTTCTCCGATCTCAATGTATTGAATCGTCCGCTGTTTATGTGATTCACGAATCACCGGACCTAAGAACACACCTTCTTCCAGTCCGTTTCCGATCTTGATATCCTCGGCTGCCTTCACTAACCGCGGAATCAATTCATCGGCAATACCTCCTACTGCAACTACAACTGCACAAGCCATACAGCGTTCGCCGGCTGAACCGAATGCCGCCCCTATAATATTGGTCACAGCAAGTTCCAGATCTGCATCCGGCATGACGATTGTATGATTTTTTGCACCTGCAAGCGCTTGCACCCGTTTGCCATGGCTGGACGCTGTTTTATAGACGTGCTCGGCTACAGGTTGGGACCCCACGAAAGATACTGCTTTAATATCTTTATGCTCCAGAATGCGATTCACTACATCATGTGCTCCGTGAACAATATTCAGGACGCCATCCGGCAAACCCGCTTTCGCAAAAAGTTCAGCCAAACGGTTAGCCAACAGGGGAGTTCTCTCAGACGGTTTCAATACAAACGTGTTTCCGCAAGCAATCGCAAGCGGGAACATCCAACAGGGAACCATCATCGGGAAGTTAAAAGGCGTAATTCCCCCAACGACTCCAATTGGATAACGCCACATGCCCGATTCAATATTGGTTGCGATATCAGGTAACTGGCTCCCCATCATTAACGTGGGAGCCCCTGCAGCAAATTCCACGCACTCAATGCCTCTTTGCACTTCGCCGTAAGCATCCTCATAAGTCTTACCGTTTTCCAAAGTGATCAATTGAGCCAATTCACTCCAATGATCAATTAAAAGTTGCTGGTACTTGAACAGAATTCTCGCTCTCCTGGGAACAGGGGTTTTACTCCAGATTTTAAAAGCCTGCTTGGCGGCTTCTGCCGCTTTGTCAACATCTTCTGTAGCAGATAAAGGTACATGGGCGAGAGTCTCACCGGTTGCAGGATTATAGACCGGTTCCGTACGATCGGATAACGAGGATACCCATCGACCTCCGATGAAATTTTGTATGGTTTGAACAGTCATTTACACACAACCTCTCTTATTATTCTTCCGTTCATTCATGCTGAGACTGCCAACTGTCAATGAATGAATGGCAAGTTTCGCATTGACATCAAAATGGTTCTGGATCGCCGTCTGGAAAAATTCTTTGCAATCTGTAACCGCCTGCTCATCAAGTTGAAGAATCGAGTGGATAATTTCTTCTACCCGTTTTGACAGACGATGTCTTGGGACCGATTCGCTGACCAGACCCATTTCGCTTGCCCGTTTTGGAGAAATGGGTTCTCCGGTAACAACTAAAGAAAAGGCTTGCCGAATCGGAATGTATTCGCTTAGATAAGACATTACGGCAGTTGGGGCTAACCCCATTTTAATTTCGGGAAAGGAAAGGACCGCATCTTCACTCACAATAGCAAAATCACAAAGAATTGCCATGCCGAACCCGAATCCTTTCGCATCACCCTGGACTTCCGCTATCGTAATCAACGGGAGTTTTCGCAACAGTTGTTTGAATCCAACCAGACGTTTCACTTCCGTTTTCATTTCTTCTGTGGACCTGGCTGAACGTTCACGCCCCGTGCAAAATTTATCGCCGGTTGCCCGGATATGAAGAATTCTAGTCTGGGGATTTTCGGTTTCCTTTCGAAGTTCGGCAAGCATGGCCTCAAACATTTCTCCAGTAATTTCATTTCCGTTTTCAGGGTTGTTCAGTGTAAAACGAAGAACAAGTCCTTCACGAACGATTTCCACCTGATTGGACAAAGAATAACGCCTCCTCAGCAAGTTTTGGGCAGACGGCAAAACCTGCCCTATTTGACATCAATTCAAACGCTTCGGTTGGTCACTGGGAGAATACCAATCAACTGTTTGGCCAGTGATGTTAACAGTAACAGCCCGTGTTTCCGTAAAGTGTTCAAACGACTCTTTTCCGGTTTCACGACCCACCCCGCTATCTTTAAAGCCCCCCCAGGGAGAAGCGGGGTCAAGACGATGATGGTCCTGAATCCATACCATACCGAAAATGAGCTTTGAAGCAACACGATGAGAGCGGGCCACGTCATTTGTCCATACGCCAGCAGCCAACCCGTATCGGGTTCCGTTTGCAATTTGGATTGCATCCTCTTCCTCATCGAACGGCATGACCACCGTAACAGGTCCGAACACTTCTTCGTTTGCAATCTCCATTTCCGGCGTTACATCGTAAAAGACAGTTGGCTCCAGGAAGAAGCCCCCTTTAGGTGCATCGGTCGGAACCTTGCCGCCGGTCAATACTTTAGCGCCTTGATTCCGGGCAGTATCCAACATTTTCAGAATCCGATCCAGGGATCGGGCTGAAATTACCGGACCTAGTTGTGTTTTGGGGTCAAACGGATCCCCATACCGAATCGAGTTCACTTTTGTTTTGAACGCTTCAAGAAATTTGTTGTAGATCGAACGTTGAACAAGTATACGAGAACCACAAACACAAGTTTGACCGGCTCCAATGAAAGCTGCAAAAGAAGCCCCGTCCACTGCACGTTTCAAATCCATGTCATCAAAGATGATCACTGCACCTTTGCCGCCTAACTCCAGAGTCATTTTTGCAAAATGGTTGGCTGCCGATTTGCCGATTGAGCGTCCAACCTCAGTACCACCCGTAAATACAACTTTTTTGACGTCCGGATGATCTGCAAGCGGAGCACCTGCTTCAATTCCAAGACCATTTATCAGATTGACAACCCCTTTTGGAATTCCGGCTTCAATCAAAAGTTCAACCAGACGCACTGTTGTAAAAGGCGTTTGTTCCGACGGCTTAATAACTACACTGTTTCCAGTTGCGAGAGCAGGGGCTAACGATTTACTAAGAATCATTAAAGGATGGTTGAAAGATGTCATGAGGGCGCAAACACCAAGGGGAATACGCTGGATGTAATGAAGGTAAGGGCCCTCAATCGGGACAACAGCATCGCGGTGAGTCCATGCTTCTGCTGCAAAGTAGCGAAAGAAATCAGGTAAACGGCTGATTTGTGCGCGGGTCTCGGAAATTGGGCGCCCGTTGTTCAGGGTCTCCAAACGATACAATTCTTCTAAATTGGCTTCAAATAAATCTGCAAAACGATTCAAAACTTTAGCTCGTTCACGTCCCGAAATTTGACTCCATACTCCACTCTCGAAAGAATCTTTTGCCGCTTTAACAGCACGATTCACATCTACTTTATCCGCTGCCGATAGGTGCCCGATAACCTCCCCGGTAGCAGGATTAATCACTTCCAGAGTTTTCCCGCTTTCTGACATGCAAAATTCTCCGTTGATAAACAATCTGGCTGTTGGCAGAGTAGACGACATTGAAATCAGCTCCTTTTTAATCACGTTTAAATAACGAAATATTCAAGACAATAGTAAAAAACAAATATAAACGTTGTCAATAAGAAAAAATGCATATACATAGAATTTTTCAAACAGAAAAAATTTAACCAAGTTAAAAAACACCTATTTACAAGCATACCCTCCCTACCATATGATTGGTATAGTAACAAGATTTTAAAAAGTCAACTAATTCGGAAAGGGGGGTCGGATTATCGATTGTTTCCGTATTTCGGGGGACTAATGGTTGTGTTATTTCCGAGCAAGAATCTAACGATAGGAAGGGAATACTTATGGCAACTTCTCTCAAGTTAAATGAAACAGACAGTTGGCGGAACATAACGAAAACTCAATGGCTTGTATTACTTACTACATTTTTGGCTTGGGGACTCGATGGATTTGACGGCAATATCTTCAGTTTGGTGATTGGAAGCGCAATGAAAGATTTGTTGGTAAACTCCGGAATAGAACCAACAGAGAAGGCTATTGCGTTCTATGGCGGTATGAACATCACAATTTATCTGATTGGCTGGTCCCTGGGAGCTCTCTTGTTTGGTATCCTTGCAGATTACTTCGGACGGGTTCGAGTTCTGATGGTGAGTATTCTAGTGTATGCCTTATTTACTTTTGCCTGTGCTTTTGTAGATAACTGGTATACACTAGCAGTTTTCCGTTTCCTGACTGGCCTTGGATCTGGAGTGGAGTGGCCAATTGGGGCCGCGTTGATTGCAGAATCTTGGAACAATCGTTTCCGTGCCAAGGCAGCAGGAATTATGATGTCTGGTTTTGCGTTTGGATTTTTTCTAAGTTCGTTTGCATTTAAATATTCACAACAAATTTCACAACTGTTTGGCTTTGAACAATCCTGGCGCGGCATGTTCCTACTGGGCATTCTTCCTGCATTCATTGTGGTCTTTACACGTGGCAAAATCCATGAACCGGAATCTTTCAAGAAAGTAAAGGAACTCCGAAAAGCCTTGAAAAACAAGAGGATAGAAGAAATTTCCGAATCAGACAAAAGATACAAGCGGTTTGTTCTGGTACAACTTTTTAAACCGCCTTATAGGAGAGACTCATTATTATCCATTGGAATGAGTATCGGAGGACTATTTGCATTCTGGGCGATCACCGGTTTTACACCGAGCACGATTCGTGAAATATTGGCTGCACAAGGAATTAATGGTGCAGCAGCAGTACCCTTAATTGCCAACGGAAGTATGATGCTATATTTGGGCGGCATGATTGGTTATGCTTCGTGGGGATTTATTGCAGACAAAATCGGACGTAAAAAAGGAATGGCATTGTCCTTTATTACCACTATTATTGGGACCTCCTATCTGTACCCGTTTGTAAAAGATTATGAAACATTTTTGTTGCTTCTTCCGGTGGTTGGATTCGGGGTGTTTAGCTTCTTTAGCGCCAGTGCGATTTACTTTGCAGAGTTGTTTAATACGGAAGTCCGAACAACCGCTATCTCACTTGCAAATAACGTAGGACGTTTCATTACGAGTCCAGGACCGTTTATTGTCGGAACACTGTATGGATGGTTTGGAAGCTATGGGGTTGCTACCGCGATTGTCAGCTCAACTGTGGCATTCTCGCTTATTCTCTTATATTTTGCAAAAGAAACATGGAAACAAAACAGCTTGGAAAGCAACACAACATCAATTTCGGGATAAATGAAAGCGATATCATAGTAAAACAGCCTTTTAGAAAATAAAGAGGCTGTTTTTTCTTACTCTTTGAAGGAAAATAATGATTCTTGCAGAATCGTGCAGAATATTTTATTATCCCTTTGACAACGCTAATCATATTTTATGAGGGAAAAGTCATGAATATTGGAGAAAAAATTAGAAAACAAAGGAAGCTTCTGGGTCTCACCATCAATGATGTGGCAGAACGGGTAGGGGTAAGTACAAGCCTGATCAGTCAAATCGAAAACGATAAAGCAGACCCATCGCTGGTGACTCTAAAAAAAATTGTACATGTACTGCAAATCCGGTTTGCTGATTTATTTAATGATGAGTCCTCTATGAGTCCGGTCGTAAGAAAAGATCAACGAAAGAAAATCGTTCTTGGGAAAAATGCAGGAATTGTCCAAGAGTTGTTGGCCCCTGATATAAAACGAAATCTAGAATTGCTTTTAATTACTTACAAAGAAGGAGAATCAAGCGAAGGGGTTCTTATCCATCAAGGTGAAGAATGCGGGTTGGTCTTGGAAGGACGGTTGGAACTGACGATTGGAACAGATGTTTATGAGTTGGAAGAGGGGGATAGCGTCTATTTTAATTCAGATATTCCTCACAGCTTTAAAAATATAGGAAAAGGCCCACTCAAACTGGTGTGGATCATTACACCAGTAACTTGGTGATCGTTTCCCGCATTGGCTCTTGTTAACGCAACTTAAGTGAGGGGTTGCAAGCAAGTACCTGGGGAATTAGGTACAATCTGCTATAAATCAATTACTGGGTTAATGAACTCGAGCGATAAAGTTCTCGCAAGCGATTCATAGCCACTAATGCCCATAAACCCTGTTATGCCTACGCCCGAACTGACCTTATGGATAATTCCCCTGCTTTGCGCCTTCATGTGAGGTTGGACAGCCTTAATCATTCGTTTATATCGCTCCTATCCTTGAATGATTCATAAACGCATATATAGGCGTTTTTAACCAACACATCTACACCCTCACATTACAAATACCGTAATAACTGCGGACTGAATTTTAGTTTTATTTGTTTTTTACCTGTATCGCCCCTTATTTTGCGAAAGGGATTCTTGTCTTAGCAAAAAAGTGAAGCCCGCTGAAGAACACAATTCAGTTCGGCGGGCTTTTGTATCAGGGGAGAATCTTGTTACTTCACCTGCTGTTTGGCTTTCTCCGCAAATGTTGTATTCACCAGTTTGTCGTAAGGACCAGGGGTCTTCAATTCCCCTGCCTGCCTCATGACCTCGTGCATGTTCTCCCATTCTTCTTTGTCGATAATGGGGTCTTGCGCCCATATATCCGCTTTCTTGTAACGGTCAGCCACACTTACGAGAATATCCTTCTCCACCTGCGGGAAGTAGGGCTTCATCACTTCCGCAATTTCTTCCGGGGTTGCGTTTTGCACCCAGTTTTGCGCTTTGTGAATTGCATTGGTAAACTTTTGGACCGTATTGGGGTTGGCTTTAATGAAGCTGTCCTTGGCCAAGAATACGGTGTACGGAAGTTTTCCGCTGTCCTTGCCAAGGGAAAT
Source organism: Effusibacillus lacus (assembly GCF_002335525.1). NCBI lineage: Bacteria > Bacillati > Bacillota > Bacilli > Caryophanales > Alicyclobacillaceae > Effusibacillus > Effusibacillus lacus. The sequence goes on along the minus strand of NZ_BDUF01000057.1, from coordinate 156,653 downwards.
CACCGGATGGCCTTTTCCCTGTTGTTCCAGAATGGAAGCGGCCGGTTCGAATGCCTGATAGAAGTCTCCCGTACCCGAAGCGAATGCTGCCGTTTGGTTATCAAAAGCAATGTTCTGAATGATGGTGTTGTCCACTTTCGGGTTTACGCCGTTCTTCCGTTGAACGAATTCGCTGACCATCTGCGGCATCGAGCCGTTACGTGAACCGATGATGGATTTTCCCTTGGTCATTGACCAGTTGAAATTATCGATTTTCTGTCGGGCGACCAGGAAAGTGCCATCCCGCTGGGTGAGTTGGGCGAAATTGACAACCGGTTCCGTTGCCCCTTGCTGATTGACAAAGACTGTCGTTTCAGCACCGACCAGACCCACGTCCGCTTGATTGGACAGGACGGCGGTCATGACTTTGTCTCCGCCCCATGCGGTTGTGAGCTCCACTTCGAGCCCTTGTTCCTTAAAGAATCCTTTCTCAAGCGCCACATATTGAGGCGCATAAAAAACAGAGCGAATGACCTCCGACAAACGAATTTTTGTTTTCTCAGCCGGTTGTTCCGAGCCGCAGCCTACAGTCGCAAACAGTAGCGCCCCAGTCAGCAGCAGACCCTCAATTGTTTTCCGTTTCAATTGTGTCCTGGACCTCCTTTTCAGATGATATCCATCCTATGGCAAAGGCCCAGAGTTGGTGACAGGACTGGCCGGACGTGCGACAGCGAAGGCAGTGTGACAAGAATGGGAAGCGCCGCCGGAAGACGGTCAAAAAGTTGTAAGAATAACGTAAGCCTTCTCGGGTTTCGGTTATGCGGCGTTTAGTGTTATAATGAGTCGATAAGTTCAAGCATCACGGAAGTGTGGCCTTGTTTGAATCGGAGGGGGTTACATGAATATCCTCGCAATTGGACTGAATTACAGGACTGCCCCTGTTGAGATCCGGGAAAAATTTGCCATATTGGAGCATGATCTGGAAGACGCGCTCAGACGTCTTGTCCAAGCTGGTTGTCTGGCTGAAGCTGTGGTGGTGTCCACCTGCAACCGGACAGAAGTCTACGCTGTCGCCTATTCGGCAAATGCCGGACGGGAAGAAATCATAAAGTTTCTGGCTGATGCCTCAGGAATTTCCCGTGAGGTGTTTTTGCCATATCTGTATATCCACGCCGATGATCTGGCGGTTCGTCATTTGTTTCGCGTGACTTGCGGGTTGGATTCGATGGTGCTGGGGGAGACACAGATTCTCGGGCAAGTGAAGGACGCTTTTTTGTTCGCTCAGGGACTGGGCACTACCGGCGCCACTTTCAATAATTTGTTCAAACGGGCCGTTACTTTGGCCAAGCAGGCTCATTCGGAAACGGAGATTGGACGCTATGCGGTGTCGGTCTCTTACGCGGCTGTCGAATTGGCGAAAAAAATCTTCGAAGAGCTTACCAACAAGACCGTTCTGATTATAGGCGCCGGAAAAATGAGCGAGTTGACGGCCAAACACCTGTATTCATCGGGTGCTCGCCGTGTTCTTGTGGTAAACCGTACATTTGAGCGGGCCAAAGAGCTGGCTGACAAATTCGAAGGCCACGCCCTTGAGCTCAAGTCCATTGATCTGGCTCTGAAAGAGGCGGATATTGTCATTTCCTCAACTGGCGCCGAAGGGTATGTAGTAACGAAAAACCAGGTGGGAAGCGCCATGAAACAGCGCCGTTTTCGTCCGCTGTTCATGATCGACATCGCGGTTCCCCGTGACCTGGATCCGAAAATCAACGATCTTGACAATGTCTTTCTCTATGATATTGATGACCTGGAAGGCGTTATCGCGGCCAATCTGGAAGAACGACGCAAGGAAGCCCGGAAGATCGAGCAGTTTTTGGAGCAGGAATTGGTCGCGTTCAAACAATGGCAGACGGAACGGGCGGCCATTCCATTGATCCAGGCCCTGCAGAAAAAGGCGGGTGGCATTCAGAAATCGGTGATGGAAAGCCTTCGCAACAAACTGCCCAATCTGACGGATCGGGAAATGAAGCACTTGGAGAAGCACACCATGAGCATTGTCAACCAGTTGCTCCGGGACCCCATTCAACAATTGAAGGAGATGGCCACGGAGCAGCAGGCGGATCTGTATCTGGAAGTTTTTTCACGGATTTTTGCATTGGAAGAGACAGCGGAATCTGCGAGCAAACACTCTTCTCCCGAACCGGAATCTCCTGAACCTGAAGGCAGAGAGAAGCGGCAGCCGCAAGCGGCCGTTACGGTTGCCAAATCGGAAACCTACCAAAATACTAAAGCCACCGTCGAAACCCAGTGGTTCGGCGGGCTTTCCAGATAGGGGGGCATGCGGATGCAGGTGAGTGTCCTTCTGTACGATATCATGACATTTATTTACGCAGTCGCTGTACTGCTGTATTTTGTGGACTTCATTCATCCCAACCTGAAGGCGAACCGGTTTGCTTTCGGGTTGGTGTTTGCTGTCTGGATCATCCAGTCCGTTTTCTTTATCATGCGGATGCTGGAACTCAATTACGTTCCGATCCTGACCACTTTCGAGACGATGATCTTTTTCTCCTGGATCCTGATTACGTTCTCGCTGGTGATCAATTTTTTCTACAAAATCGATCTGTTCACATTCTTTACCAACGTGGCGGGTTTTGCAGCCGTGGCGTTCGTCACCTTCACCTACAAGGGGGCTACGTCTCTTGCCGCTTCCCTGCAGGGGAATCTGTTGGTTTTGCACATTTCAATGGCGCTTTTGAGCTATGCTTGTTTCTTGCTGGCTACCATCTTCTCCATCATGTACCTGATCCAGGAAAAACTGTTGAAAGAAAAGAGGTGGAACGACCTGTTCCGGCGTTTGCCTTCTCTGGATCAATTGGAGCAGTTCTCTCACCGGCTGGTGGTGTTTGGCTTCCCGCTCTTGCTGACTGCGATGATTCTGGGAGCCATTTGGTATAATGCAAGGTATGACGAGATTCTGATTCTCGATCCGAAACCGGTGGTCTCGTTGTTGGTGCTGGTGAACTACGGCATCTCCATCTATTTGCGGGTGTCTGCCGGCTGGCTCGGAAGAAGGTTGGCGTGGATCAACATCACCGGCTTTGTTGGAGTCGTCATCAATTATTTGATTGTCGGGGAATTTTTTTCCGATTTCCATAACTGGAGATGACTGCTTCCATGGACAGCCGGTATTTTGCCGCGTTTCTTGATATTGCCGGCCGTTTGTGCACAGTCATCGGAGGCGGTCAAGTGGCGGAACGCAAAATCAAAACTCTCCTGGCATGTGGTGCCCGCATCAGGATTGTATCACCCGGTCTTACCCCTGAACTGGGGAGGCTTGCGGCCGAAGGTGCGATTGAACACATAGCCCGGCCTTATGAACCAGGCGACACAGAGGGCGCTTTCCTGACAATTGCAGCAACTGACTCACGGGAAGTGAACCGCCTGGTAGTCGAGGAAGTCAACAAGGAAGGACGTCTGGTGAATTCCGTGCATGGTGCAGCAGAAGCCAATCTGATCTTTCCGGCTGTTGTTGACAGAGGACCGTTGCAAGTGGCCATATCCACGTCTGGAACCGGACCGGTTGTGGCAAAAGCGATCCGGGAAGACTTGGAAGAGTATTTTGGCGAAGAGTTTGAAGTTTATCTGCACAAGTTGTCCTCGGTTCGGGAACATCTGAAACAAACCATTGATGAGGAAAAAATGCGAGCCGAAGTCCTGCTCGCAATCGTCCAATCCCGTGTTCGGGAACTGCTGCGCAGCGGAAACGAAGCTGAAGCGGACCGGATTATCCGGTCCATCATAGAGGGGCAGGGAAATTCATGAGACAAATTAAAGTGGCAACCCGAAAAAGCGCTCTGGCAGTAACCCAGACCAACTGGGTTTGCTCCCAATTGGAATCCGTTTATCCGGGCTTGAAGATTGAAATGGAAAAGATCGTCACCCAAGGAGATCGAATCCTGGAGGTTACTTTGTCCAAGATTGGCGGCAAAGGACTGTTTGTCAAAGAGATCGAGCAGGCATTGCTGGATGGTACGGCTGATTTTGCCGTCCACAGCATGAAGGACATGCCAGCCGAAATCCCCGACGGTCTGATGATTGTTGCCGTACCGGAACGGGAAGATCCGAGGGACGTGTTGATCAGCCGTGACGGCCGATCTTTTATCGAGCTTCCGAAGGGAGCGAAGGTGGGAACCAGTTCGCTGCGCCGGGCGGCCCAGATTAAAGCGGCCCGTCCGGATCTGGAAATCCGTCCGCTGCGAGGCAATATTGACACCCGTCTGCGCAAGCTGGAAGAGGAAGAATTGGATGCCATCATACTGGCTGCGGCCGGACTGTCCCGTATGGGGTGGCTTAACCGCTCAACCGAGCGGCTTTCCGTTGACATTTGCATCCCGGCGGTTGGACAAGGAGCCTTGGCGGTTCAATGCCGTTCGGATGACAAGGATATGATTGAACTGCTGTCGGTGTTGGATCATGAACCGACTCGCATGGAAGTGATGGCCGAGCGGGCTTTTCTGGGCAAGTTGAACGGCGGGTGCCAGGTTCCGATTGGCGGTTTTGCCGAATCCCATGACGGTCTGATATCCCTCAGAGGATTTGTGGGCACGCCTGACGGCTCCACTCTATTGAAAGAGTTTGCGGAAGGCAATCGTCCGGAGGAATTGGGGCTGGAGGTAGCCGCGAAACTGATGGATCGGGGGGCATTTGAAATTCTGGAGGCAGTCAATCAGGAGATGAAATCCTGATGGTTTCCGGCAAAGTATACCTTGTCGGGGCGGGTCCCGGCGATCCCGGATTGATTACGGTCAAGGGGCGGAATGCCATTCAGACAGCGGACGTGGTTCTGTATGACCGCCTTTGCTCCCCGAGATTGCTTGCGTTTGCGCCGTCCGGAGCGGAGTTGATATATTCCGGGAAAACTCCTGACCAGCACACCCTGCCGCAGGAAGAAATTAACCGCCTGCTTGCAGAATACGCGAAGCAAGGAAAGACTGTAGTCCGTCTGAAAGGCGGCGATCCCAGTGTGTTCGGCCGGGTAGGAGAAGAGATGGAGCATTTGGCGGAACATGGAATCGAGTATGAGGTGATTCCGGGAGTATCATCTGCCATTGGCGTTCCGATTTATGCCGGGATCCCGGTTACTTATCGAGGGGTTGCCTCGTCTTTCGCTGTTGTGACAGGACATGAAGACCCGGCGAAAGGCACTGTCAGTGTGGATTGGGAGCGGGTGGCGGTTGGTTCGGACACCCTGATTTTTTTGATGGGAGTCGGAAGGATTGCGTCCATTGCGGACAATCTGATTCGCTACGGAAGACCTGCAGATACACCCGTTGCACTTACCCGTTGGGGTACGTGGGCGGAACAGGAAACCCTCACCGGCACCCTTTCTGACATAGCCGAAAAAGTGGAACAGGCCAATTTCCGGAACCCGGCGGTAATCGTGGTTGGGGATGTTGTGCGGTTACGGGATAAAATTGCATGGTTTGAGAAGAAGCCGCTGTTCGGCAAACGGGTAATGATTACCCGGGCGCGAACACAAGCCAGTGAATTGGCGCGGCTCATTGAAGAGCAAGGTGGAGAATCTTACGAATTTCCGGTGATACGGCTGGTGCCTCCGAGTGATTGGGGACCGGTCGACCATGCGTTGCATAACCTGGAAACCTTTGATTGGATTGTGTTTACTTCGGTGAACGGAGTGGAATTCTTCTTTGGACGAATGCTTGAGATGGAGATCGATGTCCGCAGGATACGCGGCAAGATTGCATCTGTTGGCGCCACAACCGAAGAAGCTCTCAGGCAAAGAGGACTGATCGCAGATCTTATTCCGCAACAGTTCGTTGGGGAGGCTTTGTTTGAAGAGCTTGCTTCCCATGTTCGTTCCGGTCAGAAAGTGCTGCTGCCAAGGGCGGACATCGCCCGCAAGGCGCTGCCGGAGGCATTGCGTCAAATTGGATGCAAGGTAGTGGAAGTGGATGTATACGAGAATGTGCCCGTCTTCGAGCATGCGCAGGAAGCGTTACAGATGCTAAGCGATGGGGATATCCATGCCATTACTTTTACCAGTTCTTCCACAGTAAAGAATTTTGTAAAAATCCTTGAAGGGGAAGATCTGCATTCCCTGTTGCAGAGAGTCACAATCGCTTCCATCGGTCCCATTACAACCGAAACTGCGGAAAAAATGGGGCTTCGTGTGGATGTGACGGCTGAAACCCATACCATTCAGGGATTGGTGGAAGCACTAATTGCCCATGAGCAAAGAAATTCATTTTAAGGATACGAAGGAGTGAGTCAGGCATGCAACTACCTGATTTTCAGCGCTTGCGCAGATTGCGCCGGACTGCCGGAATCCGTTCCATGGTAAGAGAAACGGAACTGAACGCAACTGATTTTATCTATCCCCTGTTTGCTGCCCACGGAAGCAATGTGAAGGAAGAAATCGGTTCGATGCCGGGCGTTTACCACCTGTCCATTGACCAGATCCGCAAAGAGGTTGAGGAAGTTACAAGGCTCGGCATTGGCGCGGTTCTGCTGTTTGGAGTCCCGGCCAACAAAGACCATCTCAGTTCGGAAGCGTACGCACAGGAAGGGATCGTCCAGCAGGCGGTTCGCGCCATCAAGGAAGAGAACCCGGAACTGACGGTCATCACCGATGTTTGCTTGTGTGCCTACAATCCGCTGGGCCACTGCGGGATCGTACACGAAGGGGAAATCCTGAATGACCCAACGCTGGAACTGCTGGCGAAAACGGCTGTCTCTCACGCACAGGCGGGTGCGGACATTGTGGCTCCTTCCGATATGATGGACGGACGGATTGCCGCGATTCGGGCAGGTCTCGACCGGGAAGGGTTTCTCAACATTCCCATCATGTCTTACTCAGTCAAATATGCGTCTTCTTACTACGGTCCTTTCCGGGATGCGGCTCATTCGGCCCCTGCCTTCGGCGACCGGAAGACCTACCAGATGGATCCGGCCAATGCCCGGGAAGCGATGCGGGAAGCGGCGGCGGATGTGGAAGAAGGCGCCGATTTTCTGATGGTCAAGCCGGCCATGGCCTACATGGACATTATCCGGATGCTGCGTGACAACTTCGATCTGCCGATCGTTTCGTACAACGTATCGGGAGAATATTCGATGATCAAAGCGGCGGCCCGCAACGGCTGGGTGGATGAACAGAAGGTGGTTCTGGAGCTGCTGACAGGGTTGAAGCGCGCCGGTTCGGATCTGATCATTACCTACCACGCGAAGGAAGCGGCAGAATGGCTGAAATAGCCCCGAAAAAAATGCCTTGAATGATTGGAGGAGGCCGTGTCATGCACAACGGTTACGAGAAATCACAAGCTGCTTTTGCAGAAGCGAAGAAGTTCATTCCAGGCGGTGTCAATTCTCCCGTTCGGGCTTTTCGGGCAGTCGGAACGGAACCTGTCTTTATCGAACGCGGTGAAGGGAGCCGCATGTTTGACATTGACGGAAATGAATATATTGACTATGTGCTTTCCTGGGGGCCGCTGATTTTGGGGCATGCCCATCCGGAAGTGACAGAGGCCGTAATCGAGTATACGAAAAAAGGAACCTCCTACGGAGCCCCCACCCTGCTGGAAACGGAGATGGCCAAACTGGTCGTAGACATTGTCCCTTCCGTTGAGATTGTGCGGATGGTCAATTCGGGTACGGAAGCGACGATGAGCGCCCTCCGCCTGGCACGCGGCTATACCAAACGCAGCAAGATCATCAAGTTTGAAGGCTGTTACCACGGACATGCGGATAGTCTGTTAATTAAAGCGGGATCCGGCGTGGCAACCCTTGGTTTGCCGGATTCACCCGGGGTGCCGGAATCGGTTGCATCCAACACCTTGACCGTTCCTTTCAACGATATCGAATCGCTGAAACTGGCTTTCGAGAAGTTTGGAGAAGACATAGCGGCTGTTATCATTGAACCGGTTGCGGGCAACATGGGGTGCGTTCTTCCCAAGCCCGGGTATCTGCCAGCCGTTCGGCAAATCACCCGTGAATACGGGACCCTTCTGATCTTTGACGAGGTGATGACCGGTTTCCGGGTGGCTTATGGCGGGGCTCAAGCCTATTACGACATTGATCCGGATTTGACCACCCTGGGTAAGGTGATCGGCGGAGGTTTGCCGGTTGGCGCTTATGGCGGCAAGAAAGAAATCATGGAGATGATCGCGCCGGCAGGTCCCATCTACCAGGCCGGGACATTGTCCGGCAACCCGCTGGCGATGATTGCGGGATACACGACTCTGAAACTGTTGGGCCGTACGGGAGTCTATGAGGAGTTGGCTGCCAAGTCCAGACGGATCGCAGATGGGTTTAAAGAGGCGACCGAAGAACTCGGAATCCCCTCTTTCACCTGTTCTGTCGGGGGCATGTTCGGCTGCTTTTTCACTGATACGGAAGTTGTGGATTATTCGACAGCGAAGACTTCCAACCTGGATCGTTACGGGAAGTATTTCCGCGAAATGCTGAAACGGGGTGTCTATCTGGCGCCCTCCCAATTGGAAGCGGGCTTCACGTCTCTCGCTCATACGGTTGAGGATATTGACCGCACGCTGGAAGCTTCGCGGGAAGCGTTGAAGGCGTTGTAGGATGCCAGCCCTTCGGCCCCAAAATGCGCTATTGGATACGGGCTCGGAGTTAACGGCACCAGGTGCCGGTAAGCGGCTCCCGTCTAAAAATAGCGGCACTCCATGCCGCTAAGTGGCTACGGTTGAAATTCATAACGGCACCAAATGCCGCTAAGCGGCCTAGGTTTAATATTAGCGGCACTCCATGCCGCTAAGCGACTCAGGTTGAAATGATAACGGTACCAGGTGCCGTTATTGTATATGGGTCGTGGAGTTAACGGTATCAGGTGCCGCTATTGTAAATGGGTCACGGAGTTTACGGCACCAGGTGCCGTAATTGCGTAGAAGTCGTGGAGATAACTAACGGATTCACGATAAGGGACTATTAAAATAAATGTTATTTTAAGAATTACAATGAATTCGACAGATATAACGATGAAAACACCGTTGTTTAGAAACATATCGTCAACAGGCTGTCTTATAATTTGGGGACAGCCTCTTCGTATTAAAAAGTCAAGACAATTACTACGCTATACTCTCCGATATTCGGAATTAAAAAAGAACAGCGATCGTAGTTAATAAGTAGGTTGAAATTGTATATTATTATAATTAAATAATATTAAATACTACTTGTCCTATTAATAGAAAAATAATTGCTAATAATAACGCCTTCGCAAATTTTAAAGGAATATGTGGTAAAGCAAATAATCCAATTTGAGAACCTAGTGCAGAACCAATAGCCATTACGATTGCATAATCCCATTGTACAAATCCAGTATTATAAAAAATGATAAAAGCACCAACACAACTTCCAAGGATTAATACTCTTGTAAGCTGTACAGCTTTGGTGTACGTATTGCTTTTCCTCATAAAGTGTATAATTCCAAATGTAGAAGAACCAGGACCAAATCCTCCATCATAAGCTGCTATAAAAAAGGGATAATTCGAGATGAAATACCATCGCCTTGATGAATGGTGTTCCCTTCAACTTAAGAAATCCACTTTTTATTTTTGATTGTTACAAAGAAAGCGAACACAAGCAAAGCGAGTGCAATGATGTTCATCGTTCTTTCTGCAATACTAGAAGTAATTAAAGCTCCAACAATCCCTCCAACAAATGTTAAAGATACATTTATTGGGACATAACGGCACTCAGTGCCACTCTGCCAAACGAGTCACGGAATCAACTGCAGTCTTTGCCATATGCAAAAGAGTTGCGGAATAAGCAGGTTTATTTTTTACTTCCATACCGACGTTTACATGTAAGCTGGAGAAATGGTATAGTATACCGCAAAACAAACGACTATGAAGCCAGCCATGAAACGTAAAAAGGAGGGACTTCCGTGTCATTCGACCAGCACCCCCACCAAACTGTGATACCCGTATACCGTCCCCTGGAAGGGCCGCTTGTACCAATTGAAGAGGTTCCGGATCCCGTGTTCTCTTCCAAGCTGCTGGGTGACGGGGTGGCGGTGCGGGCGGAAAGCGGGGTGTTGCGTTCGCCCGTTGACGGTGAAGTGAGCTTGTTGTTTCCGTCCATGCATGCAATTGCAATCCGTACAACGCAAGGATTGGACATTATGATTCATATTGGGTTGGATACAGTTGAACTTCAGGGAATGGGCTTTGTTTCGCTTGTGGAACCGGGGGATTCGGTACGGATTGGCCAGGAACTGATCCGTTTTGACCTGCCGAAGATTGCAGCCACCCATTCGTTGTTAACCCCCGTGCTTGTCACGGATATGGAGCGGGTCGAAAGGATTGAGCCCGGGACGGAAGAGATCCTTTATTTCGTAGTGCTGAAACAATCCTCTTTGCGTCAGGAGTCAAGAGATTGGCAGACCGTGGAACAAAGCATCTCCGGTTTGGCATTATCGGATGGAATCGCAATGGGTACAGCTGTCGTCTTCAGGCCAGAGTACAATGTAAAAAGGTACCGGGTGGCGGATCGGCTTGCGGAGGTTGACCGCTTCCGGCAGGCTGTGCTGAATGCGAAAGCGGATTTGGGCGATTTGATCGAAACAGCCATTACCCGGTTGTCAGCACAGGAAGTGGAGATCCTGTCGGTTCAGGAATTGCTCTTGGAAGATCCGCTCGTTACAGATGAAATCTTGGAGGAAATAGGACAAACAGGCTTTAATGCCGAAGCTGTCGTATGGGATGTGATGCAACGCTGGATTCAGGAATTTACTGAGATGGAAGACCCTTATATGCGCGGGCGGGCGATTGATTTGATCGACGTCCGCGACCGGCTGCTGAGGATGCTGGAAGGGGCATTCCACACTGCTCCCGGATTTGGGAAAGGAAGCATTCTGGTAATGGAGGAATTGCCTCCCACGATTGTCGGGGATCCCAATCTTGAGAATATTGGCGGTGTTGTGACGGCCAAGGGAAATGAAACCAGCCATGGATCCATCCTGGCAAGGTCAATCGGGATCCCTTTGGTTTCCGGGATGGGAGATAAGATGGCGGGCATTCTGCCGGGGGATTTCCTGATTGTTGACGGAACAAACGGCCAAGTAATCATCAACCCAAGCCCGGAAACAATTGAACGTTACCGGGAGCAGTTGGCACGCCGCCAGGAGCAGGAGCGGGAACTGCTGACATGGCGGGACAAGCAGGCAATTACTCAGGATCAGTATAAAATATCGGTGGGGGCTAACATCGGAGGATTGGCCGACACGAAACGGGCACGGAAGTTCGGGGCGGATGAAATAGGCTTGTTCCGGACGGAAGTGTTGTTTATGAGCTATGGTCATTGGCCTTCCGAAGAAGAACAATTTGATTGGTACAAACGCATCTTATTGGAGATGGAAGGGCGACCTGTCATTTTCAGGGTGTTGGACATTGGCGGGGACAAGCCCCTGCCCTATTTTCCCATTGAGGAGCAAAACCCTTTCCTCGGGTACCGCGGGGTAAGGGTACTGTTTGACCAGATCCGATTGTTTCGTGAACAGCTGCGGGCTTTGTACCGGGCTTCCCGATTTGGCCCTGTTCGCATCATGTTCCCGATGATTCATTCGGTCGAAGAATGGAAGTCCATTCAGGTCATCTGTGAGGATGTAAGAGCAGAAACGGGAGTTGAGCCTGTCGATCTTGGCCTGATGGTGGAAACGCCTGCCGCCGCTCTGCTGATCGACTACTTTGTCGAACATGTCCAATTTATCAGCATTGGCACCAATGATCTGACTCAGTACACGCTGGCCGTCGACCGTCAAAACGATCGGGTAAAAGACCTGTATGATCCTCTTCATCCCGCCGTGCTTAGGTTGATCCGAAAAGTGGCACAGTCTGCTGCAAAGAAAAATGTGTGGGTCGGGGTGTGCGGTGAGCTAGCCGGGGACGAAACGATGCTGCCCTTTTGGATTGGTTTGGGAGTCAATGAGTTGTCTGTCAATCCAAACCGGGTGCTGTCCATCAAGAAGCGGATCTCCGACTTGTCACGCAGTGAAGCACAACAGCTGGTGGCCAATCTGGACAATGCAATGACAAGAGAAGACGTGAACCGGATACTGTTCGGCAAATCCATATGAGTATACCGTCGGGGTGCGCCTTGGCGGTTTTTTTTGTCATATGAGGGATTCCACGGACATAAAGTGAACTGATGCAGGAGAACGTTGGAGGAGGGAGTCGGCGTGGCTCTTGGGGAACAGTTGCCGGTTATTCGAATTCAAGTGGATCAAAGGTTGCCAGTTCAGTCCGGTGTGGCTGGTGAAGTAAGGGATGATTCATCTGTCTCATCCGAGATCACCTATTTTGACAGAGTAGGGGATTTTTATATTTTGGAAGGGGCATTGACATTCTCCGGTGGCGTGCAATCCGGCCCGACGGGAGAACCGGGTCACCATGACGTACAACCGTTCTCATACCGCCTGCCGTATGCTCTGCGAATTCCCGTTGCCGGCCAACCAAATTTCTTGGAGGTTACCACAAGAATTGGGAAATGGAGAGTGCGGGCGGAAGAACCGGATTTCCTGCAGCTGCAGGCTGAACTGACCGTGCAGGGACTGAACGGTAGAAACGGGTACTCGTTCTATTGCGGTGATCAGGAAGACTGGGTGCAACCGCAGCCGGAATCGGCCAACCGGGATATGGCGGAATTCCCTGAAGTGGTTAATGCGCCATCCGATGTTCTGTTTGAAGACAAGTCGGAAGATCGGGATGAAGGTCGGATGGAAGACCGGGTTAATCAGAAACCCAAAGGCTATGATGAAAAAGAATGGATGATGGAAGCCAAAGAGGAGTCAGACGTTCAGGACACACTGGTTTATGAACCAGGTTCCGATTGGCAAAAACAATTGAATGCCGTCTTTCATCAAGCATCTGCGTACACGCGGGAGCAAACGGAGGAAGCAGAGGTTGATGCAGTTGCCGATGTCAATGCAGAGGCCAATCAGGATAGGGATGCGGATACGGATACGGATACGGATTCGGATGTTCGTGAAGAGGAAACCTCGTTCCAATTTGAGGCATTGGCGGATGAAGTGGTGGCTGAATCAACTGCGGAGCCGATTGCAAACCCTGAAACAGGCGCTTTCCATAGTACTGCTGACTCGGCGGAAGCGGTTGCTGCTTCGGAACAAGTGGAGGCTGTACCTGCGGAACTGGTAGCGGTCGCGGAGCCAGCAGGGGAAACGGAGAGCCAGGAGGACACACAACCGGTTGCTGCGGATGATTCGGAGACTGTGACAGCTTCAGCCGGCCCGACGAAAGCTCCTGGACCCAAGCTCTCCTTTGGGGCCAAGAAAGAAGAAATCACGGAGGAACCGTTGAAGCTGTCCGGCCTGGCCTTCGGATCCGTAACAAAAAACCTTGACAGGTCGGAAGCTGACGGGATGTCTGCAGAAAGTAACACTAAGGAAACCGTTACGACCCAAGCGGAGTATGATGAGAAACAATCCTATCCACAAACGTCCGGAATGATGGTGGAACCTTTGGTTGAGACATCCGATTCTTCCGTCTGGGGCAAATGGATACAGAAAGAATCGGAAGCCCGCTACACATTGAAATTTCGAATCATACAGGAGTCTGAATCGCTCGAAGAAGTGGCAAACTCATACCAGACCCCGATCGAAAACCTGATGAGGGCAAACGGAATGACGAACGAGCAGGTCGAGACCGGCCAGGTCTTGTTAATACCCGGAAGGCGGCGATAAGCTGCCTTTTTTTCGTGATGTTCTATGGCCTTGAAATCAGCATCAGGAAAAGTACAAAAGAAAGCATCATCAGGATGATAATGTCCAGCGCGTTGGGGAACAGGATGGCCCTTAGAAACAGCAGGCAAATTGCAATCAGCAGAATCACTTTCACAAACTTCACGAGTCCCAGAAAAAATCCCATCGATAAACTCCCCCCTGGGTGTAAGCCTACTCTAACTTATGACAGCACAGGGGGGGTTGATACTTATGTGTGGGTATAAACGGCAACGAGTGGAAAAGATGAGGAATGACCCTATTTGGAAGCAGGTGATCGGACCCAATGTTTTCCATTCCCGAGCTGGTGTTTCATTTTTTGTGGACGAGTGTGTTTCTGGTGTTGGCCATTTTTCTTTGGATAACGTTGCGGGGGCGGGAAGTTTCTCCGAATGCAGGATCTGACAGGCAAGCAGGAAGCTTCTTTTTCGGAACAAGAATGGTTTGGAACAACCTGTGGCGAAAGCCGCTTCGCACCCTATTGCTGATCATGTCTTCCGCCATAACGGCGTCCGTCCTGTTCTTGAGTTACTTCTTTCTGGTCAGCCTGGATCGGAGCTTGTCAGTTGCGGGCGAAAGATTTGGAGCGGATGTGATGGTGGTGCCCAAAGGAAACGGTGCAGCCGCCCGGCAGCTGCTGCTTTCGGGGACAACCAGCCCCTTTTACATGCCACAGAATGTTTGGGAGCGGATACGGGTCCTTCCTGGGGTGGTTGCGGCATCTCCCCAATTGTATCTGGAGACGTATTCCGGTTCCTGCTGCCAGGTGGAGGGAAATTTCCCGGTTGTGGCATTTGACCCGAAAACGGACTTTACCTTAAAGCCCTGGCTGTCGGATACCGGAGGGCGTCCGTTTACCCCCGATTCCATCATCATCGGCAGTGAAGCGGGTGGCAAGAATGCCATCTATCATCTGGACAACCGGTCTTATGAGGAACGTTTAAACCTGTTTCACCACGAATTCGTTGTCTCACGTCTTTTGTATCCCAGCGGCACCGGGGTTGACAATACCATTTTTATGGACATAAACAAGGTACGCGCCTTGCAGCAATCAGGACATATCATCGGGAACGTTCCAAAGGATTCGATATCGGTGGTTTTGGTCAAAACCCTGCCGGGAGATGAGGAACTTGTCCGCAGAGAGATTGAACGACTGATACCGGAAGCCTCTGCCGTTACCGGGATCAGTGTTCGGGAGACGGTGGAGAAGCAGCTGTTTCCCTTGCGGCTTTTGTCCTATTCCATGATTGGTGTGGTGCTCCTGATGGCAGGATTGCAGGCCATGACCCTTTTCTCGGCAATCGTGTCCGAACGAAAACAGGAAATCGGGATGTTTCGGGCACTGGGCGCTACCAAAGGGATCGTGTACCGGTTCTTGCTGCAGGAAGCCGGTATGGCCGGATTGCTGGGAGGTGCTGCAGGCGGATTGGCGACGTTTATTATTTTGTATGACAACCGCACTTTGATTCGCAAGACGATTCATTTGCCGCTGCTCTTCCCGGAGGCGGGATTGGCCATTTTGCTGGCTGCGGCCGTTAGCATGATTACAGTCCTTCTCTGTGTGTTGGCAGCTTATCTGCCGGTGCGTTCCATTGTCAAACAGGAGCCTTATCTGACTATCCGGGAGGGCGAATGATGATTCAATTGGCGGACATAAGGAAAACCTTTCAAACCGGGCAGGGAATTGTCCAAGCTTTGGAGAATATTAACCTTTCGATAGGTGAAGGGGTGTTTCTGACGGTCATGGGGGCTTCCGGTTCCGGCAAGTCAACTTTGCTTTCCCTGATTGGTATGCTTTGCAGTCCCACGGAAGGTTTGATGACTGTGAAGGGAAGGGACACCGGCAGAATGTCAGACTGCCAGAAAACCCTTTGGCGCCGGGAAAAAATTGGCTTTGTGTTTCAATTCCCGAGTCTCGTCAATACGTTGAACGTCCGTGAAAACGTGGTGCTTCCCAAACTGTTCTCCGGGAAAATCACCCAAGCGGACTGGGATCGTGCTGACTTCTTACTGGATGGGGTAGGACTTGGGGAGAAACTCCACAACCGTTCCTATGAACTTTCAGGCGGAGAACAAAGGCGCGTAGCTCTGGCACGCGCTTTGATAAACGATCCGGAGATGCTCCTGGCAGACGAGCCCACCGGAGCGTTGGATGAAGATACGGCGATCCGGATCATGCAAATCCTTAGGGACATCAACCGGCAAGGAAAGACGGTGGTCATGGTGACCCATGACGGAAAGCTGGCCGAATGGGGGAACCGGTTGATTCGGCTAAAGAACGGGAGGATTGAATATGACAGCGGGTAAACAAACAGCCCGGCTTCAGGGGGTACAACCAACGGAGTGGAAGCTGGTACTGGGTACGGGAGCTGTTATGGGAATAGTGGCAGGTCTTCTGTCTCTGCCCGGAAAGGAATGGTTTAACTGGACGGTCCCGGGCGGCATGATGGTGGCCAGCTGGATTGTGGTGAATCGTGCGAAGAGGAGCCGTTTCCGGGCCGGTTTCATTTCTTCTTCCCTGGCGGGCATTCTGGCTTGGGGTCTTTATATGGGTATTACCTATTCCAATTTCGTGGCGACTGTTGGTTCGTTCACGGCAGCGCTGCAATATTCCGCAGCTTTCCTGCTGCCGCTGGTTCTGATTATCGGGCTGTTTGGCACCTGGATGTTCAGCCGCACACGGGAACGGGTTCTGGCCGCTCAAGAACGAGTTCGCACAGAACGGACCGTACGTGGTTCTAACTTCAAGTCCCACACCAAGCCTGGAAAGAAGAAATGAGGGCCGGAAAATGAAGAGGCTCTTTCTTGCACTTTCGCTTATGGCAGCAAGCGGATGCAGCACCGTCAAACCTGAGACAGTCAAACCGCTGCCTGCCGGACAACCGGCGCAGGAGCAGCCGTCATCTGCAAGCCCGATTCCCTACAGACAGGAAGTAGTGGCCCGGGGATTGGACGTTCCATGGGCCATCGACCTGGCTCCTGACGGCAGAATCTTCTTCACCGAACGTCCCGGACATCTGCGGGTGGTAGACAACAATGGAAAACTGCTGGACGACCCGGCCATCTCATTTGAAGCCCCGTTCGTCAGTGAGGGAGAAGGCGGTCTGCTGGGGGTGGCATTGGACCCCCAATTCCAGGAGAATCATTACCTCTATGTGTACCATTCATATAAAGACAACAGTCAATTGAAGAACCGTGTGCTTCGATTGGTGGAACGGGACAACAAAGCGAGAGTCGACAAGGTTTTGATCGATACCATTCCGGGTGCCGGCATTCATAATGGCGGGCGTTTGAAAATCGGGCCGGACGGCTGTTTGTACATCACTACCGGAGACGCTCACCAACCCGGACTTGCGCAGGACCGTTCCAGTCTGGCCGGGAAGATCCTGCGGATCCGGCTTGACGGCTCAATCCCCGCCGACAATCCTTTTCCCGGATCCCCGATCTACAGTTTGGGTCACCGGAATCCACAAGGGCTGGCCTGGCAACCGGAAAGCGGAAGCCTGTACAGTTCCGAGCATGGGCAATCGGCCCATGATGAGATCAATCGGATCCAAATCGGATTCAATTACGGATGGCCTTTGATTCAGGGAGACAAGACCCGGCCAAACCCGGAAGAACCGGGAGGGGCCCTGCTGGCTCCCCTACTGCACAGTGGGGAGGCTACATGGGCGCCTTCGGGAATGACATTTCTTACAAAGGGTCCGTGGAAAGGGCAGCTGCTTGTTGCCAATTTGCGCGGGAGACAACTGCTGAAGCTGGAACTGAACAAGGGGTCGAACGGAGAGGCCTCCCTGAAGGTGGAGACGATACTCAAGGAACAATATGGCCGGCTGCGGGATGTTCTGGAGGCTCCTGACGGCTCGATTTATCTGTTGACCAACAACCGTGACGGACGGGGACAGGCGCAGGCGGGAGATGATCGGATCATCAGATTCAGACCCGATTTTTGACAAAATCAATTTTTTGCGTATACTATGATATGGATAAAACCTGAAACGATCCAAACAAAAACGACTTTGATGGGAAAGAGTAGAGCGGAGAGCCCCGCAGAGAGGGAGACCCGTGAGGGACTTGGTGGGCAGCTCATTGAGCTGATTCACATGGCTGTACTCCGGCATTGGCCGGTTATCTGCCTGTTTCGCGCGGCTGCAAGGTTTCCTGGTGCGCCAAAGCTCGAACGTCGTCCCGGAGTTGCTTGGCTGAACGGAATTTTAGCTGCAGAACCTGCATCCCCAGTAAGCCGGGCCGGTGAATCCGTTATCTTCCCAGAGTGTGCATGCCGTTCTTCGAACCGCATGTGAAGCAAGGTGGTACCGCGGAAGCAAACCTTTCGTCCTTCATTTGGACGGAAGGTTTTTTTAGTCTTGATTCCTTACGAAATAGGACTTATAGGAGACTGTCGATTCACTCAAAGCGGTAACTTGTGCTTGACTTTAAGTTGGATCTTCATGTACCTTTGCAATTCAGAAGAATCTACGGAACACATTTTTTGCTGCAAGAACAAATAATCAATTGTATCAGAAGAGGGTCCGACATCCGCAGCAAAAATAAAAATCAAGCCTTGTTTAAAACCAGGATTCCTTATACTAAGAAAAATGGGACTGCATTTCAGTCTTATTTTTGTCGAATCAAAAGGATTCCCCAAAATTGAACTGTTTTTCAGTCCTATATGCCATTTTTACTTGTGCACCTCGAAATTCACCCGAATAAGACTGAAAATCAGGCCTATTTCGGAAACGAAAATCAAAAAGTCAAAGATAAGACTGAAAACCAGTCTTATTCCACAACGGTTACATTCTGTTATTTCAGCACTTGGGCGTCCCGGCCACCGGGGAAAGGCCCCCCAATTTATAAACTGGAGGATTGCCAATGTCAGAGCGAAACGAGCAGAACCAGATTCCGACTGTCTACGATCCGCAAACTGTCGAACAGAAACTCTATGACTGGTGGATTGAGAACCAATTTTTCAAAGCGACGGGCGACCCGGAGAAGCAGCCTTACTGTATAGTCATTCCGCCGCCAAACGTTACCGGAATGCTCCACATGGGACATGCACTCGACTGTACATTGCAGGACGTACTCATTCGACACAAGCGGATGCAGGGTTATGACGCTTTGTGGCTGCCGGGTATGGACCACGCGGGGATTGCAACCCAGGCGCGTGTGGAAGCGACGTTGAGGGAAGAGGGGGTTACCCGGTATGACCTAGGCCGTGAGAAATTCCTCGACAAGGTTTGGGAGTGGAAAGAGCACTATGCATCGGTTATCCGTTCCCAATGGAGACGCATGGGTTTCTCCCTTGACTATTCACGCGAGCGGTTCACCATGGACGAAGGATTGTCCCGGGCCGTCCGCACCGTATTTGTCAAACTCTATGAAAAAGGGTTGATCTATCGCGGCAAACGGATCATCAACTGGGATCCGGCAGCCCGTACCGCCCTGTCCGATATTGAAGTGGAATACAAAGACGTAAAAGGCGCCCTCTACCATCTGCGCTATCCGCTGAAGGACGGAAGCGGTCACATTACGGTCGCCACCACCCGTCCGGAAACGATGCTCGGGGATACGGGTATTGCGGTCCATCCGGAAGATGAACGGTACAAGGACCTGATTGGCAAAATGGTGATCCTGCCCATCGTGGGCCGGGAGATCCCGATTTTTGCCGACGAATATGTGGATAAAGAATTTGGCTCCGGTGCGGTCAAGGTGACTCCTGCCCACGACCCGAACGATTTCGAGATGGGGCTGCGCCATGACCTGCCGATGATTACCGTGATGGACGAATCCGGTACGATGAATGAGAATGCGGGACCGTACCAAGGTCTTGACCGGTTTGAATGCCGCAAGCAGATTGTAGCCGATCTGCAGGAGCAGGGGGTCCTGTTCAAGATCGAGGAACATGAGCATTCCGTCGGCCACTCGGAACGGAGCGGCGCGGTGGTCGAACCCTTCCTGTCCACCCAGTGGTTTGTGGCGATGAAGCCCCTGGCGGAACAAGCGATCAAGCTGCAGCAAGGTGATGATGCGGTAAGGTTTGTGCCCGACCGGTTTGAGAAAATCTACCTGCACTGGATCGAGAATATTCGTGATTGGTGCATTTCCCGCCAATTGTGGTGGGGACACCGGATTCCCGCCTGGTATTGCGACTCTTGCGGTGAGACTGTTGTGACATTGGAGGATCCGACTGCTTGTCCAAAATGCGGGCATGGGGACCTTCACCAGGACGAGGATGTGCTGGACACCTGGTTCTCCTCCGGTTTGTGGCCCTTCTCCACCATGGGCTGGCCGGAACAGACGGAGGACATGAAGCGTTACTACCCGACCGATGTGCTGGTTACCGGATTTGATATCATCTACTTCTGGGTGGCGCGGATGATCTTCACCGCCCTTGAGTTTACAGGTGAGAAGCCGTTTAAAGACGTATTGATCCACGGTCTGGTTCGGGATGCCCAAGGACGGAAGATGTCCAAATCCCTTGGCAACGGGGTGGATCCGCTGGACGTAATTGAAAAGTACGGCGCCGACGCTCTCCGCTTCATGCTGATGACCGGAAGCAGCCCCGGCAACGACCTCCGCTTTAACTGGGAAAAAGTCGAAGCGGCTCGCAACTTTGCCAACAAGATTTGGAACGCATCCCGTTTCGTGATGATGAACCTGGGTGACTTCAGCCATGCTGACATTCGGTTGGACGGGGAACTTGGAACCGCCGACAAGTGGATCCTGCACCGTCTGAACGAAACGGCGAAGGAAGTCAATGCGGCGCTGGAGCGGTATGACTTCGGAGAAGCAGGCCGTCAGATTTATGAGTTCATCTGGAACGAGTATTGCGACTGGTACATTGAGCTTGCGAAATTGTACCTGCAGGGCGATGACCCGGCAGCCAAGCGCACCACACAATCGGTGCTGGTGTATGTACTGGATCAATCCTTGCGTCTGCTTCATCCGTTTATGCCTTTCATAACGGAAGAGATCTGGCAGCATATTCCGCATGAGGGCCAGACTCTGACACTGGCTGCCTATCCGAAGCACGAGGAACGGTTTGTGAATCCCCAGGCAGCGCGTGAAATGGAATTGCTGATGGATATGATCCGGGCGGTGCGAAACATTCGTGCCGAGATGAACGTCCCGCCGAGCCGTCCGGTTACGTTGATTGTAAAGCCAGCCAATGGCGAAGCGGAATCACTGATTCGCAGGGGAGAAGCTTATATCCGTCGTTTCTGCAATCCGGAAAGCCTGACCATTGACCAGAACGTTTCCACACCGGAAAAATCGGTCACTGCCGTTGTGACAGGGGCGGAATTATTCCTGCCGCTTGCCGGCCTGATCGATATTGAAGCGGAAATTGCCCGGCTGGAGAAAGAACTGAAGAACCTCGACGCGGAAGTGGAAAGGGTTGAAAAGAAGCTGTCCAATCCGGGATTTGTCGCCAAAGCGCCCACTGAAGTCATTGATGCCGAACGGGCCAAGGGGAAAGACTATGCGGACAAGCGCGAGAAAGTGAAAGCCCGGATCGAAGAGCTTCGAAGGTAATGACGGCGGGGGCCAGTGTGCCCCCGTTTTCACTGGTTAAGGCGGTGAAACTGCCAAGTTGAACTTTATTCCATTCTTTCGAATACGATGCTAAGGAATGATTCAATTGATACAGGAGTGGGTAGCAAGTTTTCCGAAGTTTGACGGCCGGTGGGGAATCAAACTCGGATTGGAACGCATGGAAGCTTTGCTTGCGAAGCTCGGCAATCCTCATACCCGATTGCGGTTTCTCCATGTGGCCGGGACCAACGGCAAAGGTTCCACCTGCGCCTATTTGGCGTCCATCTATCAGGCAGCAGGTTATAAAGTTGGACGTTATACATCCCCCTATCTGGTTCATTTCTATGACCGGATGTCAATTAACGGGGTCGACGTGACAGAGGAACAATTGTCCGGGTATGCGGAAATGCTGAAACCTCATATTGAAGAAATCCGTCTTACCGAAATCGGGGAACCCACAGAATTTGAAGTAATCACGCTGCTTGCAATCCTTTTCTTCCTTGACCAAGAGGTGGATCTTGTTGTATGGGAAACAGGGCTGGGCGGCCGATTGGATGCCACGAACGTGGTAACCCCGTTGGCTTCCGTGATTACCAATGTGGGTCTGGATCATCTGGTTCATCTGGGGCCATCCATTGAGGCCATAGCCGCGGAGAAAGCAGGCATCATCAAACCGGGCATCCCCCTTTTTACAGGGGCAGTCGGATCGGCGTTGGAGGTCATTCTGAACAAGGCAGGCGAACTGGGAGTTCCTGTCCGGGTGTTGGATAAGGACTTCGGGTTTGTGCGAACGCACCATTCCTTGTCAGGGCAGGTGTTTGATTATCAATCGACGAATACTGAATTGAAGAATCTGGAAATCAAGATGCTGGGTGAGCACCAATGCAAGAACGCAACACTTGCAATCGGTACTGTGCTCCATCTGTCTGAAACAGGCGTTTTACCTGTTCGGGAGCAGGCATTAAGGAAGGGGCTCCTTAGGACACATTGGCCGGGGCGATTGGAAATTGTGCATGGAAATCCGCTTGTATTGTTGGACGGAGCCCATAACCCGCACGGTACAGAAGCCTTGGCTGCCGCCTTGGCGGATTTGTTCGGCAAGCAAAAGCTGATTCTCGTCATCGGGATTTTACAAGACAAGTTGGTGCCGGGTGTGCTGGAACCGGTTTTGCCTTTTGCCAAAACAGTGATTGTAACGGCCCCCGATACCCCAAGGGCGGCAAGTCCCGAGGATGTGGAGATGTTTGTAAGGGATCGGGTTCAGGTTCCCTCATTCAGGATTCCCTGTGTGTCCGATGCGGCTGCATATGCAATGAATCTGGCACAAACCAACGATGTTGTGCTTGTTACGGGCTCCCTTTACACCATTTCGGAAGCAAGGCGATATTTTTGCGGGAAAGGATGACGTGCGAGTGAATCAGATCCGGCGTGTCCACTTTGTGGGAATTGGCGGGTATGGCATGAGTGCCATTGCAAGGGTAATGCTGGATCTTGGCTACCAGGTTACCGGTTCGGACGTGTCGCGGCAAGATGCCACAGACCGGCTGGAATCTTTGGGAGCCAAGGTATATATCGGCCATAACCGCTCGAATGTGTCTGGTGCCGATTGTGTCGTTTATTCAACTGCCGTTACAATGTGCAACGAGGAACTGATAGCAGCGCAGGAAGCGGGAATTCCTGTATTCCACAGGTCCCAGATGCTGGCCAAGCTGATGGAGGACCGCAAGGGAATTGCCGTTGCCGGGGCGCACGGCAAGACTACCACCACATCCATGGTGTCCTACATTTTGCAGGAAGCAGGCAAGCATCCTACCTATGTGATCGGCGGTGTGTTAACCAATGTGGGAGACAACGCCAAAGCCGGTTCCGGGGAGTTCCTGGTTGCCGAAGCGGATGAGAGCGATGGGTCCTTCACACACTACAATCCCCACTACGCCATCGTCACTAATATCGAACCGGATCACCTGGAGAATTACGGCGGAAACTTTGAGCAATTGAAGAATGCGTACCGGCAATTTTTTTCCAATGTACATTCTTCAGGCGTAATTGTGGCTTGCTGGGATGATCTTGTTGTCAGGGAGCTTCTGGCAGCCGATTCCCACAAGATTCTCAAATACGGCCTGGATTACGGAGCGGATGCCACCGCCAGGGGCATTGAGCTGTTTGACCGGGGGGCTCGCTTCCAACTCATCCTGAACAACCAGAGTGTGGGTGAACTGGAGCTGTCCGTACCCGGCCGGCACAATGTTCTGAATGCGGTTGCAGCCTCTCTTGTATGCATGCAAGCGGGTGTAAGGTTTGATGAGATTGCTGCCGCATTAAAAAAATTCCGGGGAGCCAAAAGAAGATTTCAGGTCCTCTATGATGCGCCGGATCTGCTGGTCGTTGACGATTATGCCCACCATCCCACCGAAATCAGGGCGACAATTGCAGCCGCGAAGGCAAGCGGAAGGAGAGTGGTGGCTGTATTTCAACCGCAGCGTTACACCAGAACCTATTACCTGTTTGAAGAATTCAGCCGGGCTTTTAAAGAAGCGGACGAAGTAATTTTGACCGACATCTATTCACCTGCGGGAGAGAAACCGATTGAAGGTGTTTCGGCAGAAAAACTGGCTCTCCTGATTTCCGAAAACAGCGGTGTGCATACTGTATATCGGCCTACCAAGCAGGAGGTTGCTTCCTACCTCTTTGATCATGTCCGTGACGGGGATCTCGTTCTGACCATGGGGGCCGGAGACATCTACAAAGTGGCCGAACAGCTTGCAAGCGCAAAGGTGGTTTAGAGACTGGAAACAAAGAAAGTTTCCTCTAAATTGTGCCCTAACTTCCCGAATATGCTTCGATAGAAGCATTATTTATGGAGTTGGAGGGGTGGACAAGTCAATTGTACTTAAAATTTTAAATTTTGGTCTTGTATCCAACTTTTTCATCCGCTATACTGTAGAAGTAATTTGGTAATTTCATATGGTAGGGAATTGCGCAACCTGCGCGCCAAAGGAGTGATCGAGTGGAAAAGTTCAGCCGAAAGTCGATCTTCATTCTTGCGGCGACCGTAGCAACGGCTGCAGTCGGAGCGGGCACTGCAACCTCCATGCACAAGACTGTATCCTTGAAGGTGGATGGCCGGGCCAAGGAAGTATCCGGTTTTTATACAGGAACGGTTGAAGAGTTCCTGAAGAACCAGGGAATTCAGCTTTCCGGGAAAGACCTGGTTGTACCTGCCAGGGATGCACGCTTGACGGAAGGTATGGAAATTGCAGTCACCCATGCCAAGAAACTGACCATTCAAGATGGCACAAACCAGCCGAAAGAATTGTTAACTGTCGCGGAAACTGTTTCCGAAGTTCTGAAGCAGGCAGAAATCAGACTTGGCGAACATGATAAAGTGAACACCGAATTGAATTCCGCTCCAGCCGAAGGCCAAACCATCGTAATTACCCGTCGCGAAGTGAAAGTAGCCGTAACGGAAGAGACGATACCTTTTCAGACCGAACGCCAGCCCAGTCAGGATCTATTCAAGGGACAGGAGAAAGTGCTGACGCACGGTGTGGAAGGGTTAGCCAAAGTAACGACCCGGGTCGTATTGGAAAACGGGGTAGAAGCAGACAAGAAAGTGGATAAGGAAGTGGTCAAGGAACCGGTCGCCAAAGTAGTTGCCTACGGCACGAAGCCCATGGTGATTGCCTCCCGTTCCGGCGGTACATTTACCGCTTCTACCAAGATGGTGATGAGCGCAACCGCCTATCAGGGAGGAGGCCGAACGGCAACCGGCCGCGTGGCCCAGTACGGAATAGCGGCTGTTGACCCAAGTGTGATCCCGCTTGGAACAAAGCTTTATATTGAGGGGTACGGATACGCGATTGCAGCCGACACAGGCGGGGCAATCAAAGGCAACAAGATTGACCTTGTATTTGACTCTCTGGAGGATTGTCTCCGATTCGGACGTCGACAGGTAGTGGTTTATATCGTGGAATAATTGTGCCGCGCCCATATCATTGAATCCTACGATCTGAAACCCCCACGAATTCGTGGGGGTTTCAGAATGGTCTGTTAGTTGAATTTATACGGAAGCAACTTGAAGCTATTTATTGTGTTGTTGCTTGATTCACCAGATTTCGGATTTGCTCTTTAACGTTCCCGGAAGCTAAACCCCCGTGATAACAAATTACCGAGTCGATTTCCAAATCTAAAAACTTCCATCGAATCAGAACCAGGATTGTTGGAACGAAGACCACAAGAAACAGCGGCGCATAAATCACTATAAGTTCCGGTTCGATTAACACGACAGTCGCTCCAAATCCAGCCGCGAATACAATTCCCAGGAGAACAAAGAGTTGAGTGCCCAGACTTCGGTCTAGAAACGCTTCTTTCACGCTTACAGGCTTGAGAAGTACCCGCTCAGGCCATAGGTAAACAATAAAAGCCATGTTGTAAGCAGAATCCTATTTTTCCATCTTGTATCCAATTCCCCACACCACCTTTAAATATCTCGGGTTCTTGGGATCAATTTCGATCTTTTCCCGGATCTTCCGAATATGAACGGCTACGGTATTCTCCGCGTTGTAGCCTGGCTCCTTCCAGACCCGTTCGTAGATTTCATTGATGGAAAAGACTCGTCCCGCATTCGTCATTATACTCAATCGGGGTCAATTTTACCGGTTCTCCATTGACGGCAACCTCTTTGGCCGATGTATTTAAGGTTAGCCCTCTTAGGTCGATCACTTTCTCTGAACCTTCGTAAGTGCCCAGGACGACTAATACGTTATAGCTGATCATTATTTATCACCATGCTTTCTTCTTGTATCTCATGGTAAGACACAAATCTTAATATTGGGCGAGTGCAATCCTTAAGAATTTCTTAATAAACCCCGAATCTATCATTTTTAGCATATCAAGAATACCAATGTCATATGGTAGTAAAAAATGCTAGATTCGGAAGGAGCAAGGTCGTATGGACAAGTCCCGGATGACGTTTACTTTTCGGCAGTCCCACAAGGAACCGGCCCGTGGGGCAAGGGATTTGCGTGAGCGCCGGCCGTTTGAGTATTACCGCAGGGCGGATGGGCGGACGTATGCCCGCCATGCCGGGCGTAATGGAGATTCCGGCAAAAACTCCCCTTTCCTTCGTTTGTTTTGGCTGATGCCGGCCATCCTGGCGACAATTACCGGCATGGTACTGGGGTTGGGGGTGCTGTTTGTGTTCAAGAACGCCACTCCGGAGTCCAAGCCGATAACGAAGACAATCGCACCAACCTCTCCTGGAACGGCTCCGGTATCCCCAACTCTTCAGACTTTGCCGGGGTTGGATCTGGTTGCCTACCAGGTAGGGGCATTCAAAGATCAGGAGGCTGCCAAAAAAGAGGCTGCAAACTTGGAAAAATCGGGCCTGCAACCGGTGGTTCGCAATTCTGACATGGTACAGCTGTTTGTGGGCGTGGCCGTCGACAAAACCCAGGGACAACCGGTAGCGGATGCATTGGCGCAAGCCAAGGTACGCTACTATGTGAAGGAATACAAAGTGGAGCAAAGAAAAGGTGTCATGCAAGGAATCACTGCCAAAGATGCGGCAGTAGTTTCCGGTGCATTGACACAAACAGCCCAGGTTCTGAAAGACGGCATCCCATTGGCAACCGCCAAGTCTCCGCAGAAAGAAGCGCTGGACGCCTGGAGCAAACGGGTTCAAGCTTTGGGCACACAGTTGGAGACCGCGCGTCAAGTTCTTGAGAAAGCGGGTAAGAGAGGGGAAATCATTCGGCTGGATGATATCCTGGAGCAATTGAACGCGGCGAGTGTCAACCTGCAGCAGGGAGGGAGGCTGCTCGAAGTGCTGCGGCCATTGGTGCAAAGCATTGTAAATTATGAAGAATTGACAAGCAAACTGGTTCAGCCATGAATCTTGTTTCCCCTCTTTGGACAAGCGTTTGGCCGGTATGATATGCTTGAATCAAACCAAATGTTGACAATGAAGGGGCTATTTGCAATGACGAACATGCGTACAGAGAAAGATCTGCTCGGGACGAAGGAAGTGCCGGCAGACGCGTACTATGGGATCCAGACATTACGGGCGGTGGAGAATTTTCCGATTACGGGAATTCCTCCGCATAAAGAGATGATTCGGGCGCTGGCCGCGGTAAAGAAGGCGGCAGCCATAGCCAATTGTGAAGTTGGCGTGTTGAAGCCCGAAATTGCAGATGCGATTGTTCAGGCGGCTGATGAGATCCTTGAAGGGAAACTCCACGACCAGTTTATCGTCGATTCGATTCAGGGAGGCGCCGGGACGTCGATGAATATGAACGCCAACGAGGTGATTGCCAATCGGGCAATCGAATTGTTGGGGGGCAAGAAGGGGGAGTATCTCAGATGCTCACCCAATACTCATGTAAACATGGCTCAGTCCACCAACGATGTGTTTCCCACCTCCATCCGGATTGCTTCCCTTCAGCTTGCCAAAGGGGTCATTGAGGCATTAACAGCCTTGAAAGCTGCGTTTGAAAACAAAGCGAAGGAATTCGACCGGGTTATTAAGATGGGGAGAACCCACCTGCAGGATGCGGTTCCCATTCGGATGGGACAGGAATTTGGCGCTTACGCGAGGGTGATCGGCCGTGATATCGAACGGATTGAACGATCGCTGGTAAACCTGCGGGAGATTAACATGGGCGCAACGGCAGTCGGAACAGGACTCAACGCGCTCCCGGAATACATAACTAAAGTGACGGAGCAGCTGCGTCAGATCACCGGACTTGATTTGAAACGGGCGGAAGATTTGGTGGATGCCACCCAGAATACGGATGCCTATACGGAGGTGTCGGCCGCCCTCAAAATTTGTGCTGTCAACCTGTCGAAGATCTGCAACGACATCCGCCTGATGGCCTCCGGGCCGCGAACGGGCTTTGGCGAGTTGCGGCTGCCGCCGCGGCAGCCCGGTTCGTCCATCATGCCGGGGAAAGTTAACCCGGTGATGGCGGAAGTGGTCAACCAGGTGGCATTCCAGATTCAGGGCAATGACCAGACCATTTGCCTGGCTTCCGAAGCCGGACAGCTGGAATTGAATGTGATGGAACCGGTATTGGTATTTAACCTGCTGCAATCTCTATCGATTCTGCAGAATGCGGTACGTGTGTTTACCACCCATTTGGTGGAGGGGTTGGAGGCGGATCTCGAGCGATGCAAGCAGTTGGTTGAGCAAAGTGTGGGTGTCATCACCGCCGTCAATCCGCATGTCGGGTATGAAACCGCAACAATGATTGCCAAGGAAGCGATCTCCACCGGGCGCCCCGTTCGTGAGATTTGCCTGGAGAGAGGAATTCTGACCAAAGAAGAATTGGACGTGATACTCAACCCGTTGGAGATGACTACACCGGGAATTGCCGGGGCTCAATTGTTGTTTGGGGAAAGAAAATGAGGATGTCCCAAAATTGGTTGTTTGGAAACTTTCTGGTAGGTCAGAAGCCATGAGGATGGCAACCCCATTGAAAAATAGCGGTGATTTTCAACATTATTTTGGAAATCTAAGTACCGAATTCGACAAGTTTAGCGGTGAAAAACATGGTTATTCGAAAAGCGTACCCTAAGCGGGCTGTCTTACGACCTCTGGGACAGCCCCTGTTTTTATAAACTGCCTCTTGTTGGTTAAATTTACGAATCGAGTTCAACCTGGACTT
Source organism: Effusibacillus lacus (assembly GCF_002335525.1). Taxonomy (NCBI): domain Bacteria; kingdom Bacillati; phylum Bacillota; class Bacilli; order Caryophanales; family Alicyclobacillaceae; genus Effusibacillus; species Effusibacillus lacus. The sequence goes on along the minus strand of NZ_BDUF01000057.1, from coordinate 127,709 downwards.
CAGATTTGTTGAATTCGTAGGGACAATCCTTCGAAAAAATACTTTTTTTACGTTGTCCCGACTTAAGGTTTGATATGCTCTTTCGCTAAAACTGCCAACTCCACCGTATTTAAGCCCCGCAAAAATTCATCCGTCATGTCAAAAGAATCAGGTGTTTGTATTGGGCGGAAATATTCGAATACGGAAAGATCAGTAAACCAATCAAACCTTTCAGGGGGCTCAACCGGTTGAGCCTCCCACGCGTTTTGCAGTTCCGGACTGAAAAAAGGCGGTGCGCCTTTTTGCAAAGTTCCTGCTACGAGTCTTTCTTTTGAATCATGTTCGTCTTTATGTTTTATTTTCGAAAAAATATGCGGCCAATAATCCGCTCTCGACCCGGTATGCGGAACCTCTTTGGCAAAACGGAGAGCCCCTTCAAAGACATCCTCAATCCCAAACAAGATGGCGTATAAACTTTTCCCTACGCCAATTCGTTCTTTTAAGTCAGTAAAGTCTTCCATAACCAAACCGGCCAATCTGGGAACCGGTGACGTTCCTGGGTGTTTTTTGCGTGGGAAGAACGGGAACACCACCTGTGTCAATTGCAATAAGCTCTGCGTTTTGAATTCAAGAGTTTCATATACATGCTTTTGGTACACGGGGTTCTCGGCAACCCTTTTTTGGATATAACATTGTTCGTTGATAATGAGTGCAACCGTTAGAAGTTGAGAGTTTTTCCTGGCCCAAAATTCGTTCCAAACGGGCCGCATGAACTTGGACACATGGAATGCGGGCAAAAGATGAAACAGATTTTTCTTTTGCCTTACGCTTTCTTCATATAACAGCAGTTGTGGGTATGCATCCTGAAAGATGAGTGCGTTTGCACGTTCCAACGAGTTGAAAAAATGGACGATCTCGTTTGGTTCCAAAAGATGCGGGAGCAGATTCCCTTTCAGATCGGTCATCTGCCATCCCCCGTTGCGGGAAACCATATGGGCGAGGAATGCCCAATGCAGTTCAGGGAATCTGAAATAGATTTGCCGATAGGCTTCGGTTCGAGTTTCATTGTTTCGATTCAGTTTTGTTGTAATCTCTTGTATGCGTGCCATTGTTTGCTTTTCATCAGGCAATAGTGCAGCAGGAGCCGACTTTTTTTTGAGCTGTGTTGACAAATCGGATTTTACGGATTCCAATACTTCAACCGGAAGTTTAAGGGATTTCCACCTTGCTTTGACTTCCGATTCGTAGAGTGTACTTTCTAATGTACTTTTTAGATTATAAAAAATCCTCTGCAAAATATTCATCAACACAGGCCCCCCGCAACATTCATTACCTAACCATCGTAGTAGGCGGAAGATAAAGAATCGTCCCATTCTGAGCCAGACACTCAAAATGGGACATGGTATCTATTTCTCTGCAATTTGCTCCACTTTTCCTTGCTCAAGCGGTTTTCCGTCTCTTCTCAGACTGTTTTCATTACGTGGACTTTTCTTCTTGTTCGCCTGTTCTTTGAGTGCCATTCGATTCCCTCCTTTGAGGTCAGTATGCCCAAAGACTTAGTATGGGATATGTGATTGAATCCATTTTCGTTACTGTCCTCGGTCCCAAGGTAAGAAAAAATAGGACTGCATTTCAGGCGAATTTTTGTCGAATCAAAGGTACTCCCAGAAATAGGACTGTTTTTCAGTCCTATATGCTTGTTCTTGCTTGTACACCTCGAAACTCGCCCGAATAAGGCTGAAAATCAGTTCTATTCTTGAAGTGACAATCAAAAAATCAAAAATAAGTCTGAAAATCAGCCTTATTTCCACGGCGATGCATTATGTAAAATATAATCCGATCGTGGGGAAGTCGCACCGACCTATGTGAACCGTTTTTGAAAAATGAAGGAGTTACTGGTTCTCGGGATTTCCATTTTTTACTGTAATTTTTTTCTGTTTGACAGCAGGAGCCGCCATATTTTTTGTCGAAATTAACTCAAGATTGTCGATGCCTGACAATTGGACATGCAGCGAAGAAGGGGGTATGATTATGGCAAGATCATCCTCCAACGTGTGGAGATTGATTCTGATCCTGTTTATCGGGCTGACGATCGGCACGATCGCAGGGGAACTGTTGGGCAAAGCGTTTCAGCTGCATTGGCTGACCGACGCCTGGACGCCAATCGTTTGGAATCCGGCAGGAGATTTGGGAATGGTTAAATATGATCTTCACTTACAGGTCAAACTAAATCTGGCAAGCCTTGCCGGTATGGGCCTTGCTTACTGGATTTCAACCAAAATGTAGGTGATGCGCGTGGCTAGGCTGATTCTGGCGTCAGGTTCACCGCGACGGCGTGAACTCCTCGCCGGGCTGGGGATTGCCTTTGATGTGATCGTATCAGATGTGGATGAAACTATTAAGGAAGAGGTAATGCCTTCCGAGATGGTTCGAACCTTGGCCTGCAGAAAAGCGTCTGCCGTCTCGAATACTATACAGGACGGCATTGTTGTAGGAGCGGACACGATCGTTGTACTGGATGGGGAAGTGCTTGGCAAACCTGTTGATAAACAGGATGCCATTCATATGTTGAAGAAACTTCAGGGACGCTCGCATACGGTCTACTCCGGTGTGGCGGTAATCGATGCGGCAAGCGGAAAACAACTGGTGGACCACCGATCCACTCTGGTACATATGCGGCCGTTGACAGACGCGGAGATTGAAGCCTATGTGGAAACCGGCGAACCGCTTGACAAAGCGGGCTCGTACGCCATTCAAGGCATAGGATCTACGATTGTTGACCGAATTGACGGGGATTATTTTACCGTCGTCGGACTTCCCATGGAATTGCTTGCTTCGATGTTGACTTCCTTTGGTATTCATGTGTTGAAGGCGACGGAGGAAACAATGAGGTGAGCTGTTTGAAAGAAGAATACGCTATGCGCGTGCTTGTTCGTGATGTCCCGGTCGAAGACCGGCCGCGTGAACGCATGCTTCGGGACGGAAGCCAAAGCTTAAGCAATGCGGACTTGTTGGCTATTTTGCTAAGGACAGGTTCTAACGGACAATCTGTCATGTCGCTTGCAGAACAATTGTTGGCCAGGTTTGGCGGACTTCGGTCCTTGATGGAAGCGGACATTCGGGAAATGACCGATATTCCGGGCATGGGACCCGCTAAGGCTCTGCAAGTTCAGGCAGCCATTGAACTTGGAAAACGAATTGCCCGGTTGACCCGGAAGCCGTTGACTGTAATTCGCAGTCCGCAAGATGTGGCCGACCTGTTTATGGATCGACTGCGGTTTGAAAAGAAAGAGCATTTTATCGTGGTGCACCTGGATACCAAAAACCAGGTCCTCACGGAAGAAACCGTATCTGTCGGATCCCTGGATTCCTCAATCGTGCATCCTCGAGAAATCTTCAAAACCGCTCTGAAGAAAAGTTCTGCTTCGATCATTTGTGTTCACAACCATCCCAGCGGCGACCCGACTCCGAGCCGCGAAGATATCCTTGTCACAAAGCGTTTGGCTGAAGTTGGACAAATCATGGGAATCGAACTGTTGGATCACGTGGTGATCGGTGAGCAGCGTTTTATAAGTCTGAAAGAACAGGGACTTTTTTAAAAAGCCATTGACACAGCAATTGTCTTGAAGGGAGTATCATGTTCATGTTGACCAATCGTGATATGGGAATTGACCTGGGTACTGCGAATACCCTTGTATATGTTAAAGGAAAAGGAATTATTCTGCGCGAACCCTCTGTCGTGGCAATCCGGACGGATACCGGCGCGATTGAGGCGGTCGGCGAACAGGCGAAACTGATGATCGGCCGGACGCCTGGCAATATTGTTGCAGTTCGTCCGATGAAAGACGGAGTCATTGCCGACTTTGACACAACGGCAACCATGCTTCGCCATTTCATCCGGCAAGCGATGAAGAGGAAATCTGTCTTTTCAGGTCGTCCGCGCGTAATGGTCTGTGTCCCGTCCGGCATTACAGCCGTTGAGAAGCGTGCTGTAGAGGATGCAACCCTGCAGGCGGGGGCACGGGAAGCGCATACGATTGAAGAACCGATGGCTGCCGCGATTGGTGCGGGTCTTCCTGTCGGAGAGCCTACAGGCTCCATGGTTGTTGATATCGGGGGCGGAACTACCGAGGTCGCCATTATTTCCCTGGGGGGAATTGTGACCAGTCGTTCCATCCGGGTGGCAGGCGACGAGATGGACGAAGCCATCATTCAATACATCAAGAAAGCGTACAACCTGATGATTGGGGAGAGGACGGCGGAAGAACTGAAGATTTCCATAGGTTCGGCCATGCCGTCCGATCGGGGAGAGACAACGGAAATCCGTGGCCGGGACCTTGTTTCCGGCCTTCCGAAGACACTTACAATATCGGCTGAAGAAATTGCGGAGGCGCTCGGCGATACAGTCAACTCCATTGTTGATGCGGTGAAGATCACTCTGGAGAAGTCACCGCCCGAATTGGCTGCCGACATTATGGACCGGGGAATTGTCCTGACCGGCGGAGGAGCTTTGCTGCGTGATCTGGATCGTCTTCTTGCAAAGGAAACGGGTATGCCTGTCGTTGTGGCAGACAATCCGCTTGATTGTGTGGCGTTGGGTACGGGGAAAGCTTTGGATCTGATTCATCTGTTCAAGAACCGGAGCGGCTATACTTCCAAGAAAAGATCCTCTCGCTAACCATAGTCAAAGGATGTGGGTTTCGGGTGCCCCGTTACAGTAACAACAAACGGCTTTTCGTATTGCTGGTAAGTTTGATCCTGCTTACCGTAATCGTGACCTTTTCGATAAAACGGAATGACATCACCCTGCCGGAAAAAGTGATGATCGACGCTTTCTCCTGGGTTCAGAACGTGGTGTATCGACCCGTCAGCCATCTTGCCGGATTTATCGACGAGGTACAGGGCATTCTGGAACTGTATGAAGAGAATGCGACGCTGAAGGCCAACCTTCGTGATTACCAAACATTGAGTGCCCGCCTGGCTGAGCTGGAACATCGAAACCAACAGTTGGAAACAATGTTGAACTTCCGGCAACAGCCGCTTACATTCAAAGTGCATCCGGCAAACGTTACCGGCCGCAATCCGGGCGAATGGAACTCCACGCTTACAATTGACAAGGGAGAAGCACACGGAGTCAAGAAAGAGATGGTTGTGATCGCGCCCGATGGAGGCCTTGTAGGGCGAGTAATGAGTGTCAACAAGTTCAGCAGCAAAGTGCTCCTGATAACCGATACCAACAAGATGGGCATATCGGCTGTTGTGCAAGACACCCAAAGTCGTGCCGTCGGGATTGTCAGCGGCTCCAGCAGCCAGTTGGGGGCAGTCGAGATGGGCCTGATTGACCGGGAGGCCAACCTTCAGGTGGGGCAAAAGGTTGTAACGTCCCATTTGTCCGATATCGCCCCGCCCGGCATTCTGATCGGAGAGATTACCAGTTTCACAATGGAAGAATCTGGATTAACCAAGAAGGCCACCATCAAACCTGCCGCCAAACTGGACCGGCTGGAGACCGTTTTTATCGTAGAGCGTGACCAGCCTGTTCCGCAGGGACAGTAAGGGGGTTCTTCCATGCGTCCCGTCTTTCTGTTTCTGGTCCTAATTGCCGGCCTGATTTTGCAAGCGACGCTGTTTGTGCAGAAACCGTTTAGTTGGTTTCAACCCTCCCTGACCGTTCTGATCCTTCTGTTTATCGCTTATTACCGCGGGGCTTTTCTGGCCATGATGCTCGGCATCCTGACCGGCCTGGTGCAGGATGTGGTTTATGGGAGTTTCATCGGTATGCATACGTTTTCTCTTGGGGTAACCGGCTATTTTGCGGGAGCTCTGTTCCGGGTCTTTCTCAACCGGAGTCTGATCATGCTGGTGTTTGTGATTCTTGGATTCTCTGCCGTTTATGAATTCATGAACTACGGAATCGCCATGATTTTCGGCCGGATCCAGGTCGATCTGCTGGCGGTGCTGACGTACGCGGTGCGTTTGATGATCTTTAACGGGATTTTTGCCCTTATTTTGTACCCATTGGCGGACAAATGGTTTCCGGAGGATGAGGATTGGGGCTTGGGAGAGGAATATCTCTGACCGGGGGACTCGGAGGGATGTTCCATTGCAGGATTTGGTGAAGATCAGAGAGAAACGATGGTTCTGGCTAAAAGTCGTTGTGGTTGCGGCATTTGGTGCCCTTTCACTGCGGCTTTTTACTATGCAGGTGACCAATGGGCCGGTTTACCGTGCGAAGATCGCAAATGACAGGGTGGACCGCTTTGTGGTGGGGGCTCCCCGCGGCAAGATTCTGGATCGGAGTGGTCTGGTGCTTGCCGACAACAAGAAAGTCCTGAACCTTGTTTATCTGCCGCTGGAAGGCCGGCAGGACGCGGATAAGGTCGCCAATCAGATTGCATCCGTTCTCGGCAAACGACCGGAAGAATTGCTCGAATTGATGGATACGGGGGAACATCCCAAACTGCCCAAGTCGATGCCAAGGAGAATCTACCGTGATTTGAGTTTGAAACAGCTGTCCTTTTTGCGCGAACACCAGGAATCGCTTCCCGGTCTTCATGTCATCGTTGAATCCAAACGGGAGTACAAACAACAACGTCTGGCTTCCCATGTTCT
>NZ_BDUF01000057.1:117019-121039 GCF_002335525.1 Effusibacillus lacus | reverse complement strand
GGGGTACCTAAACTCCATCTCAAGAGACGAATGGAGAAAATACCGGTCACTTGGATATACGCTGGATGCCCAGATTGGGGTCTATGGTATTGAAAGACAGTATGAAGCGTTTCTAAAAGGGATTAACGGCGCGCTTATCATCGAATCCGGCAAAGACCCGGGCGGCAGATTCCGCATATCGGAAGTACCTGCAGTTCCCGGGAATGACCTGGTTCTGAATCTTGATGCCCGGTTGCAATCGGTCGCGGAACAAGCGCTTGCGGAACAGGTTCGTCTGATCAATTCGGATCCAAAGAAACGAAAGGTGTCCCATGCGTCGGCAGTGGCTATGAACCCGAATACGGGAGAGATTCTGGCAATGGCCAGTTTCCCCGGATTTGACCCCAATGTCTGGGTGGGTGGCATCTCCTCCGAGAACTACCGGGCCTTTCAACCATCCCAGCAAAATTGGGCGCTGCAGGTTCCCGTTCCCCCAGGTTCCACCGTGAAGCCGCTGACCCTGTTGTTGGGCTTGGAGAGCGGGGTGGTATGGCCTGGGAGGCTGATCCATGATCCGGGAAAATTGCAGATCGGTTGGGATCGCAACAGGGACCCCCATTACTTCTATTGCTGGAATCATGCGGGTCACGGAAATGTGGACGCCAGGCGGGCCATTGCCCAGTCGTGCAATGTCTACATGTATCAGTTGAGTCTCTGGTTGGGAAATTATTCCCAGTCAAAGGATGCAACCCAATGGTTGAAAACCGAATTGCCCATTGCCATGAAGCGTTTTCGCGACTACCACAATGCATTTGGCTTGGGTGTGTCCACGGGGATCGATTTGCCCGAAGAGGTGTACGGTCGTTTTCAAACCACGGGTCAGCTGGCCGATCTGCCTTTCGCCTCTATCGGTCAAAATCAGGCGTATACTACTTTGCAACTGGTTCAATATGCAAGTATGCTGGCGAATGGCGGAAAACGAATGGAACCCCATGTGGTGCGGGAAATCAGATCCTTTGACGGAAAAACCGTAAAACGGATCGAACCGAAAGTGCTGGATCGGGTGAAGATCGATCCAAACAATCTGAGGGTGGTCCGAGAGGGAATGCTAGATGTGACTGCAAAACCATACGGAACCGCTTATAACACCTTTCGGGATGCCGCCTATACGATAGCGGGCAAGACGGGAACGGCAGAAACGGGGCAAGGAGAAGACAACGCTCTGTTTGTCGGATATGCCCCCTATGACAGCCCGCAGATTGCCATAGCCGTGGTTGTGCCCGAGGGGGGACACGGGTCCGATTCCAGCGGCCCCATCGCGCGAAAAATTCTGGACGCTTTTTTTCAGGAAGGAATAAGCCCCTGATTTGACGAATAAATACGAGACGTTAAACGTGACTTCGAATGTACCGCAAGACAGGAGGACGCAGATGCAGAGTCAACCCGGGTGCGAGATGCCTCGCTTATTCAGACATCCAGTTACAATCAAAGGCATCCGTGATGGTTTGGTTTTTCTCTTTGACGATCAATGCCCGTTTGAAGAGATTCTTGAGGATCTCAGAGAGAAGTTGCATAGCGATCAAGGCCAGTTGTTATTCGGGCCGATAGTTCGTGTGACCATACAAACCGGCAAGCGGGTGTTGTCAGATTCGCAGAAAGAGAAGGTCCGCGAAGTGTTGGGCGTCTTCGGAAATTTGCTGATACAAGGATTTGTCTCAAGTATCGAGGGAGACACTTCCCATTCAAAGTCTGCGTCGTTATTGTACAAAGGAACCCTGAGGTCCGGACAACGGATTGAGTATGACGGGGACGTTACCGTAGTCGGGGATGTGAATCCCGGTGCCCAGGTACTGGCAACCGGCGACATTTTTGTGATGGGGACACTGCGTGGAATGGCACATGCCGGCTGCAACGGAAACCAGGATGCGGTGATTGGCGCAGTGTACTTTCAACCTACCCAATTAAGGATCGGCAACGTGATTTCCCGTTCACCGGATGCTGCATCACCTATGGCGCCTGAAGTTGCCGAAATGGAGTTTGCTTACTTGCGAAACGGCCAGATGGCGGTTGACAAGCTTTTTAACCTTTCGAGCATCCGGCCCAGGAAGTAGGGTACCATACAGCGCGAATGATTGATAAAACTATAGGGTTTTGGTTAGGAGAGGGTATCGCGATGGGTGAAGCTATCGTTGTTACATCCGGAAAGGGAGGCGTTGGAAAGACCTCCACTTCCGCCAATATCGGAACGGCACTTGCGCTTGCCGGCAAAAAAGTCTGTCTGGTTGATACGGATATCGGCCTCAGGAATCTCGACGTGGTCATGGGTCTTGAAAACCGCATCGTTTATGATGTGGTGGACGTGGTGAACGATAACTGCCGCCTGGAACAAGCTTTGATCAAGGATAAACGGTTTGACCATCTTTTCTTGCTGCCCGCGTCCCAAACCAAGGATAAGACCGCACTGGTTCCGGAAGCGATGAAAAAGATTGTGCAGGATCTGAAAGACAAATTCGATTATGTAATCATCGACTGTCCGGCAGGAATTGAACAAGGTTTTCAGGTGGCAATCGCCGGGGCTGACCGGGCGATTGTCGTGACGACTCCCGAGAATGCGGCTGTTCGTGATGCTGACCGGGTTATTGGATTGCTGGAAAGCGCCAGGATTCACGGCCCGAAGTTGGTCATTAACCGGATTCGCCCACATATGGTGCGTCTTGGAGACATGCTTGACATTGATGAAATTGTATCGATTCTTGCTATCGACCTTCTGGGTGTCGTACCTGACGATGAAAGTGTGATTGCCGGCTCCAACCATGGGGAACCGACAGTACTGAATCCGTCTTCGAAAGCGGCCATTGCTTACCGGAACATCGCAAGACGAATCCTTGGAGATTCGGTGCCTTTGATGAATCTGGAGGAAACAACCGGTTTGCTTGGCAAATTCAAAAAAATCATGGGGTTTGGCAAATAAGCCCGGCACCAAAAAGGACATACTGGGATTAAAGGGGAATTGGGTTTCGGAAGCCTGATTCCCTTTCCTATTCATTCCTGATTTTGGTTGGGGGTGAGCATATGATTGAACGGGCACCCAACAAACGGATTCGGGACATTGATTGGGGAATCGTCCTGATTGTCGCGGTGCTGGCGATCCTTTCGGTGGTAATGGTCTCAAGCGCAACACGGGTCAATATCACCGGGGATCCATCCTACTTTTATATCCGGCAGACCCTTTGGTTTGTCATCGGGTTTGCAGCGATGTTTCTTGCCATACGAATTGATTACGCTGAATGGGAAAAGCGTTGGAAATCGTTATATGGAGCGGGTGTCTGCTCCCTTGCCCTGGTGAACCTTGCGGGCAGCGCGGCAAACGGGGCCAGAAGCTGGTTTCAACTGGGACCTTTGAAACTGGAGCCGGCCGAGTTTATGAAACTCGTACTGATTCTTGTGTTGTCCCGCTTGCTGAAGGATTGCCAGGCAAGTATTACATACAGGCAGTTGGCAAGAATTCTGCTGCTTGCGGCGATTCCGATCGGCCTTGTCATTCTGCAGCCCGATTTGGGAACTGCCATGATGATGAGCGCGATTGTTTGCGGGATGTTGTGGAGCGCGGGCATCCCGCGAAGACATTTGCTGGGCCTTTCCGCAATCGGAGTGTCGTTTGTCGGTCTGTTGTTACTTATGTACGTTGTCAGACAGGACTTGTTCTTTGCCGCAATTCAGCCCTACCAGTGGGAACGGCTTACGATGTTTCTCAATCCGGAAACGGTCAAAAGCGGGGCTGGCTACCAGCTGTATCAATCCATGCTGGCCATTGGAGCCGGTCAGTGGTTCGGGGAGGGAGTTTACCGCGGGTCACAAACACAAGGCGCCTGGATTCCGGAGAGGCATACCGATTTTATCTTTTCGGTCATCGCAGAAGAATTGGGTTTTTTGGGAGCCGGATTTTTGCTGGTGTCCTATTGTATATTGTTGGTTCGTATGGCAAAAATCGGGAGGGAAGCCCGTGACAATTACGGTTCGTTGGTGGTGGCCGGGGTTCTG
>NZ_BDUF01000057.1:104923-116936 GCF_002335525.1 Effusibacillus lacus | reverse complement strand
CCATGTTCCTGGCACAGGTGTTTGAAAATGTGGGAATGACCATGTCGATGATGCCCATAACGGGCATCACGCTTCCGCTGATGTCCTACGGTGGAAGTTCCATAGTAACAAGCATGCTGGGTGTCGGACTGGTTCTGAACGTGGGCTACAGGCGAAAGAAAATCAAATTTTAAAAAGAATATCCTTGTCTGAATGCGAATAGGATATACCACCGTCGTTATGGACAAGGAGGTATGACCGTGTCGAAATTGCCGAACGATGATCTGCAGGATCCCATGTTCCCGCCTCCCTCTCACCCGGTGTTTCAAGGCATACGTGAACAGGAGGGAAGAGCCGGCTCATCCCGGCCTTATTTCCGGGGAGCCCGCACGGAGGACAGAGGTTACGGATATTATGGACGACCGGGCTCTTCAAGGTGGGACGGGCCTTGGGGCGCCTATCGGGGGTACAAGCAATATGACGACTATGAGGAACGTGAGAACAGCCGCATTGTGGGGCAAATCATTGGCGCTGTCCTCTTGCTGCTGATTTCCTATGTGTCAGTCCATTCGAGCCATCCTCTTGCGGAACGAGCACAGCAAGTGTTGAAAACAGTCATGACCAGAGAGACCGATTTTTCAACTGTTACCAACTGGATGGCAACCCACTTGGGCGCTTCCAACCTGTCAATCCCGGTTTCCGGCAAGCCGTCTGAGGGTGAAGAAATGGTTTATGTTCTGCCGCTGACCGATTTTAAAGTCACCGCTTCTTTTGATGCCAACCAGCATCCTGCCGTGCTGTTGGAGACCTCTCCGGGATCGGAAGTCAGAACGGTAGCCAAGGGAGAAGTCAAAACCTATGACAAAAACGACAAATACGGGATCTATGTGATTGTGGAACATGGCGGTGATGCCGGACAAACATTGTACGGGAATCTGGAATCGGCCAGTGTGAAACCCGGGGACTGGGTCTATACCGGACAGGTGATCGGAAAAACCGGAAAACAAGTCCCGTCCGATTTGTACTTTGCCCATTATGTCAAGAACAGGCCGGTTGATCCGCAGGGCATTCTGGACCGGGCAAGGCGGTAACTGTGAGAAGCGTAATGTGGCCGGGGATGAAATGGAAGGTTCATCCCCTTTTTGTTGTGCTGATGGCAATGTCTGCCTGGACTCCGTATTTTGGACAAATGCTGTTGCTGTTTGCCACCGTCCTGCTCCACGAACTCGGACATGTGGGGGCGGCCCTGCTCTTTGGATACCGGGTAAAAGACATAACCATCCTGCCCTTTGGGGGAGTCGCACGATTGGAGCATGGCTCGCTGGGATGGCAGCCCCGGCATGAGGCAATCATTGCATTGGCAGGGCCTTTTATCAATTTTGTGCTGCTGTTTCTGGTCATATTCCTTTCCGGTATCGGAAGTTTGTCCGACAGTGTGAGTTCTTTTCTGATTCAGATCAACTTATCCCTTGCGTTCTTTAATTTGTTGCCCGCACTCCCTCTTGACGGGGGAAGGATTCTGCGGGCAGCTCTGGCGCGGACGCTTGGGTTCCGGAAGGCTACGGGGGTGGCGATAGGCATGGCCTTCATTCTTTCAGCAGTTTTGCTGATAACGGGGCTGCTCGCTTTATGGGCCGGGTTTGTCCAGGCGGGAATGGTCACCTTGGGGGTGTTTCTGTTTGTGTCCGCATGGCAATTGCGCAGACAGCTCTATTACGACACCATTCGGTTTCTGGATACGAAACGCCGCCAGCGGAACAAGCGGCCTTTGCCCGTCAGGTCGCTGGCGGCTACGGCTGATACGCCGCTGATCAGGGTGTTGGCCCAATTCGCCCCGGATGCTTATCATGTTGTATACATCCGTGGTGGGCAAGACCATCATTTACGAATTCTGACAGAAGAAGAACTGTTGGAAGCCGCAATGAAACCGGGTGGAATCCGGCTGCCGCTGGGGCGAATTTTTGCAGAATAGCAAGATTTGTGTCCCCTTCTTCTGGGTCGTCCGCCCCTTGTCAGGGAGGTGCGGAGTGTGTTACGGTTACCTATACAGGAACTTTCCGGTCCTCGGAGGGGATAAGAATGCTAAGCCTATGCGCTGTCTGCGAGTTGCGTGAGTATGACCTGTTTGAAGGGGTCGAACAGAAAGAATTGGACCAGCTTGGCAAGGGCAGTCAACCGGCTGTCGTGCCGAAGCGAAATTATATTTTTACACCTGACGAACCAAGCAATGCGGTATACCTGTTGAAGAAAGGACGGGTTCGCATTTCCAGGCTGTCCGATACAGGCAAGCAGTTTACCCTGGTTACTCTGGAACCGGGTGCGATCTTCGGAGAAAGTGCGTTGTTTGGCGACGAGCCCCGCAAATATTATGCGGAAGCGCTGGATGATGCCTATATCTGCAAGATTGACAAGAAAGTGTTTGAAGAGATTGTTTCCCGCAACCCCAAGGTATCACTGCGGCTGGCCCAGATTGTGGAACAGCGGCTGGAGGAAGCCCAGGAGCAAATTGAGAATCTGGTGTTCTACGATGTCCAAACCCGTCTTGCCCGACTGCTCCTGAAGCTGGCAGACCTGCACGGGGAACGGGTTCCCGGCGGTGTCAAGATCGGGATCAGGCTCACCCACGAAGATATGGCGAGCCTGATCGGATCCACCCGGGAAACCACCAGCAAAATTCTCAACGAATTTAAGGCCGCAGGCCATATCGACGTGGAGAAAAGGCAAATCATATTGCTTGACCAGAAAGCGCTGGCCGACATGCAATAAGACAGGTTGAAGACCGGGCAAAGAAATGCCCGGTTTTTTTCATATTTGCAAAGAGGGAATTTGTATGATTTTGTCGAAACAGATAGGAGGGAAAATTTCCCTTCTTTTCTATTTTGTTTCCAAAACCATACTTCATATAAAGGGAGAGGACAATACGGCATGACGCAGAAATGGAAAGCACTCGTATCAAGCCTTCTGGTATTCCTGTTGTTGTTTGCCTCCGCATCTTTTAACACGGCAGCTGCCAATGAGGCCAACAATTTCAGGGATCTTGGGGCAAGTCACAATTGGGCGCTGAAAGACGTTGCAAAGATGTCATTAAGACAGATCATTCAGGGGGACGGGAACGGCAACTTCCTTCCGGACCAGTATGTGTCCCAGGAACAAGCGGTCGCCATGGTGATTCGGGCATTGGGATTGAAAGGGGAAGTCGATCAATACGATCCGGCCGCCTATCAATTGCAGTACCGCAACGTGTCAAACTGGGCAAAACCTTATGTCGCCATAGCAGATCGGTATCGACTGTTGAGATGGGAAGAGGAAAGCCGGTTTGACGGTATCTCTGCCGCATCGAGGGAATGGGTGGCTCAACTGCTTGTACGGATGATCGACAAAGAGGATGATGTCAGCCAGTACAGCCAGACGGCAAGCAGCTTTGCCGATACGGACAAGATTCACGCTTGGGCACTGGATTATGTGAAACTTGCCTCTTCCGATGCCTATGGATTGATAAAGGGCATACCCAACGCTAACGGAACGGTGAATTTTAACCCCCTGGATTTTGTCACCCGGATCCAGCTGGCAGCGCTGATCAGTCGGGCAGAGCCGTTTCTGACGGTCCATCGTGACACCGAATTGCAAGGAGATATCGTATCGGTAACCGGAAATCAGATGGTTGTCCAGACTTCCGCAGGGCTTCAAACGGTTACTCTCACTTCAGGCACCCTGGTATTCAAGAATGACAGACAGGCGAATGCCGCAAGTCTGGAACCCATGCAACCGGTTCTGGTGATTGGCAAGCCGACTGCAGCCTATATTGAAGTCCTGGACGAGTCTCGACGGGTGGAAAAAGTCAGCGGGACTCTTGTGAAGGTATACAAAGACCTGAAAGCGATTGCGCTGTCCGACAGTTCCAACAACCTGAAAACCTATGAACTGAGTGAACAGGCAACTTATCGTTCTATAGACGGAACTTTAACTTCTTTTGACGGGCTCTCGGAAAACGATACGGTGGAACTGACGATCCTCCGGGGGAAAGTGATTTCCGTTTACCGGTTGGCAGGTGGAACATCGACCACAAACGCGGGAATTATCTATGAGTGGGACCAGGCCAATGGTCTGTTGACCCTGCAAAAGCTGTCCGGCACTCCACAAATCTATCGGATCGGTTCTGCGGTAACGGTCACCTATCCGGACAACCGTACCACGGGACTGAATGACTTGTTCAAAGGCATGGAAGTTGAATTGACAGTTCTGGACAACGTGGTATCTAAGATTCATGTCAAGACGATTGTGGAAGAGGGAACGGTCATATCCCTGTCGTCTGACAAATCGATCCTGACTTATGAAAAGAATGACGGGACACCCAGCGTACGAAAAATCGCGGCGGATGCCACGATCAAGTATGGCAGTGGCGCGACGGCCCTCCTGTCCGATCTGCAGGAAGGCGACAAGATCGTCATTCATATTGCCGATAACGGTATCAAGAGCCTGACAATCAGCAATCGAACCGGGCAATCTGTTGGCGAGCTGTCTGATTTGTATATTGAAGGGACAGTGGTAAGCCTTGACGAGAACGCCAAAACCCTTGTCCTGAAAGACAACAGCGGGGAATTGAAATCTTACGAATACGACACCCTGCCGGAGCTGTATGTCAATGGAGAATCCGACCCGACTCTTGCTGATATCAAGAAGGACATGAAAGCCAAAATTCAGCTTTTCGACGACAAGATTGTCTATATTGAAGTGGACAACCGGATTGAAGGAACGGTTGTGCTGATTGATCCCGACAGACGAATCATGACTCTGGCACTGGATGGCAACACCCAGAAAAATTACTTTGTGGACAGCGACTATGACGTGAACATCAAGGACGAAAGCAGCGCCGACCTGTCTGATCTTGAACGAAACGATTATGTCCGGGTGGAACTGACCGAGACAAACAAGATCAAGGAAATTGATGTAAAAAGAGAACTGGAGTACAAAGTGACCGACGTGTCTACCAGCAGCAAGCGCCTTCGGGTGGAGGACGACGATGGCAACAGCGAAAGCTTGTATATCTATTCCGATGTTCGCTTGACTGTTCCCGGTATCAACAATCCCAAGGTAGATGATGTAAAGGAAGATGACCTGGTCAAAGCCACTTATTTCGGGAATGAACTGAAAGCGGTGGAAGTGCTTCCGGTAACCCGCGGTTTCATCACGAGCATAAACACCGCCAGAAACGAAGTTGCCGTGAAAAAGTTTGACGGTTCCACAACCACCATCACCTTCGGCAGTGAAGATACCGTCAAGGTAAACTCCCAATCCTACAGCCAGATCAACAGCCTGGCGGCGGGTGACCGGATTGAAGTCCGTTTCTCTCTGGGCAACAAGAAGATATTTGACGTCATGCAGAAGCTCGAAGGAACATTTTCTTACGTCAGCGACAGCGACTATCTCTATCTGATCGAAAGCGCAACCAGATACAAACTCGCCGAAAATCCGTACATCCATAAAGCAGATACTGGCTTGACCCTTCGCAATCTTAGCAAATATGACAAGATTGCCATCTATCTGTTGGATGATGTAGTCTACGAAATTGAGAAAACCAATTAATAGAGCGGAAAAACGGTTCCTGACCCGCAGGAACCGTTTTTTAGTAAAAATAGGCTGGAAGACCTACGTTTAGTAAGATAGCAGACTATTGAATTCCGACAGCATTCGTGCTATTTTTTAGAATGTGTGATAGTTTTTAGCATTTAATAGAAATCTTGCCGAATCTGACCATGAGTCAGTACGGGGGACCTGTAATTTGGGGTGAATCACCAAGAGTGTAGGGTACCCTCTTACCCGAACCCGTCAACTAACCTCGGAGGCATCAGGAGGAATCGATTTGAACAGGTTTTGGAAAGCTTTTGTGTTTGCGGGAGCACTTCTGTTTGCATCCGCGACCGTCTCTCATGCTGAAGCTGCGTCCAAGTACGGGGACAAGACACTGGAGAAAGAAGTCGAGGGACAAGAGGTCGCCACCCTGCAGCAGGACTTGCGAATTCTGGGGTACTTCAAATATCCGACCAATACCGGTTACTATGGAGAAATTACGGAAGCTGCCGTAAAAGCCTTCCAAAAAGACAATGCGCTTGAGCAGACAGGCAAGGTCGACCCTGACACCACCGGAAAGAAGATCGCGGAGTTGGCTGCCAAGAAGCTGGAAGAGATCCAGAAAAATTCCGGCGCGTTGCTGGAAACGGCAAAAAGCCTTGTGGGAGTTCCCTACGCCTGGGGAGGAACCACTCCTTCCGGATTTGACTGTTCAGGGTTTGTCAGGTATGTGTTCTCACAAAAAGGAGTCGATCTGGCTCGCACGTCCCATGACATGTACAAGCAAGGGACTGCCGTCACGGATCTGCAGCCGGGAGACCTGGTATTTTTTGCAACGTATGATTCAGGAGCTTCCCATGTAGGAATTTATCTCGGGGACGGACAATTCATATCCTCTACCAGTTCCCATGGGGTGAAGATTGACAGTTTCAGCAGTTCCTACTGGGGTCCTCGCTACTTGGGAGCAAGAAGAATATAGAAGAATATAGCTGTGAGCCAGCCTGTGCAGGCTGGCTTTCTCGTTCCATCGGGCCGGCTCCTGCCGTTAATCAACGTTCCAATTTTTTGAACTGCGTTGAGTCACAGGAAACCTCTTTTTGTCCTGCCACATACACTGCTAGGGAAACTTTCCAGAAGGGGACCGATGCATGTGGACATATGTATGGATTGCCATCATCAGTTGGTTTGTTTCCTACCTCCTCCTTTCGACAGCCCGCTTTTACAATCATTTGCTTGCAGACATCCTGCCGGAATTGGCGGAGGAATACCGGCACACCATTCAGTTTGACATCATCTGTTCAATCCTGGGGAGCCGGATGCTTCGAATTGCGCTTGTGATTCCCATCGCCTTCCTTTGCACCTTTATCATTCTGCCCTATGATCTGGCGAAACTCTGGAATTGGATGGAACTTCAGATTTCCCGTCTCCTGGGGAAGCGGACGTTATGAAAGCCATGGGCTGTACCTGGCAGATGATCTGCCTGAGGGTACAGCCCCCTCCCTTTTGTTCCCTATTTTGTTTGCTCGAAGCCAAAAAGTCTGCGAAACGGCCACCACCAAGGATCCCTTCTGACGGGAGTCCGTCTCCCCTCGGGCGGTGCCATTTCCTGTGACTTTATCTGCGCTTGCCGTACAGCTTCGGTTACATTAATCAATCCCCTTCCGTAATAGGGATCCGGTCCAGACGGCCCTACATCAGTGGCGGTCCGCAAAATGATGTCCCGAACTTGGGCGGACGACAGATCGGGGTTCATGGAGCGGATCAGTCCGGCCAGTCCGGCTACATGAGGGGAGGCCATTGAGGTTCCCGACATCGCTGCGTACCGATAATCCGGGAACGTGCTGGCAATAGACACCCCCGGCGCGGCGACTCCGGCATGAGAACCGTAATTGGAGAAGGTTGCACGTTTTGTATCCTGATCCACAGCTGTAACCGCCAGAACTTCCGGGTAGGCGGCAGGGTAGCTGGGCTGGTCGGTGTCGTCATTGCCCATGGCGGCCACCACCAGCGCATCCTTGGATACGGCGTACTGAATCGCTTGATGCAGATAGCGCGAGTCCTCATATTCACCAAGCGACAGATTGATCACTTTGGCTCCATGATCGGCTGCCCACCGGACTCCGTCCGCAATGTCAAAGACGGTGCCTGTTCCCTCGGCGTCCAGTGCCTTGACGGGCATTACCCTCGAATTCCAGTTCATTCCGGCTACGCCCTCGACGTTATTGGTTCGGGCAATGATCACACCTGCCACATGGGTGCCGTGCCCATTGTCATCGACCGGCCGGTTGTCGTCTGCGATCATGTTGTGACCTTCCACCAATTGACCGGCAAACTCCGGATGATCCAGATCAATTCCCGTATCTACAACCGCTATGATAGTGCTGGGAATGCCCGTTGTAGCCTGCCAGGCATTTTCAATCTTGATTTGCGGGAAATTCCACTGATACTTTTGGTACAGCCGGTCATTTGGCAGTTCGTTCTGCCTGAGAATCCTGTTAGGTTCGACCATCCGAACGCCCATTTTCTGAAAATAGGCTATCAGCTGATCCGTCGACTTGGTGTTTGAACGAAAAACAAAGGTAGGCATGGTATTTCGCCTTACAATAACACCATCGATCTCCTTCTGGATTCTTGATAAAGTTGCCGCATCCGGTTCTCTGTCAAATTGGACAACCACTTCGTTTCGTTTGGAGATGGTCCTGATGTCTTCCGATTTGGATCGCACCTGAACCGACGAGGTATTCCATTTGGTGCCGTCCACCGCCTGAGTAACAGGTTGTCCGGATGAGGAATGGGATTTCTCCGGATGAAACAGGATCCGGTCGCCATCCTGTGTATTCAGTTGGGTAATCGTACCCATTTGGTTGTCCACCTGATCCGCTACAGAACGGAGAAAGCCCATTTGCACCTCCGCGGCCAGGACGGAAGCGATTTGTGAACCGTTCAGAACCGGAACGGCAAGTGACATCAGCAGCTGGTCTTTGCCGCCATGCCCTTCGTAAAGATCGGATACATAGAACTGTCCAGACTTCTTGAGGCCGTTTACGCTTTCTTTCAGATACTGCGGCTTTGCCGCTGAGCCATGGGAAAATGTTTGTCCGTCGGCGGTCTGCAGCATCATGGCGCGAAATTGAGGGTGTTCCTTCATGGCATTTCGGATGAGCTGCTGCTTTTGGTTTTGATCTGCAGCATGTTCCAATTGGTTGGCCAGGTGTTGCAGGGCAAACCGGCAGTCCCTCACACACAAAGCGGTGGTAATCGCCATATCCTGGGCCGCGATCTGGGCCCGGCTTTGGGGACCGGTCACCTGTGCCCGTATGTCCCTGTTTTTGTTGTTCATGATCCGGGGATTCTGTGAGCCCGGATCGCTGCTGATCCGCTGCTGATTCTGGAGCGGCTGGTTGAAAGGACGCGAGCCAAAAACTGCAGTCATCGTGAGCAGAAGCGCCGCGACGACTCCTCCCAAAACATATCGTCTCATCAAATTCCTCCTTGACGTAAACGCGAATATAACCGATTCCCGTATCTTATTCTGTCACTGGAAGAGGAAAGCAAATCGTTAAATTTTTCTTGTCGGGGGGGCACATACTAGAACGAGCACTGAACTAGGGGGAAACGGGGAGGTCCTTGATGGCGCTGCATCTGTTTTTTTCCTGGCTGCTGACCGGGGCTGTTTTCGTATTCACACCCCCTGTGTTTGACGGGGATGCGGAGACAGCCCGGAACTACCTGAACACCATCGCAACAATACTGGCCACAATTTTCACCCTGTCCATATCGATTGTCATGGTGGCCATTCAGATGACCGCAAGCAAGTACACACACAGAATTCTGGATTTCTATGTGCGGTTTCCTTATAACATTTCCCTGTTCTCCTTTTATCTGCTGACTATCTTTCATGCCATCTACATGCTTTCCAAGATGCGCGAACTGGACAACGGGCTTGTGTCCAAGCAGATGGACAAATGGATCAGCGCGGATCTTGTGATGCTGATTGTCGGTTTTGTATGGCTGTTGGTTTACATGTACGCGGTTATGAAGCTGATGAAGCCCGAGACCATTATCGGCAAAATTGAAAAAGAGTATCTGATCTCCTATAACAGGGGGGAGTACCAGGAAGCGTTAAGCAAAATTGAACAGATTGCGGACATTGGCAAACGGGCGGTCAATGACATGGACACGATGACAGCGGTCCGATGCGTCAAAAACATTGCCGATATGCTGCACAATACCCGTCTGCCGACAGCCGAGCAGGACAAGGTTTTGTGGTACCACAAACGGATTGTGGAACAGCTGCAGGGATTGGCCAGCATCTCTTTCAGCCAGCGGGAGACAGTCGTTTCCGGGGCCATTCTGCGAGAAATGTTCGAAATGGGGATCAAGTATGTGGAAAGCGGCTCACTCAAAGCGGCGGGAGTTATCGTGGAGGGCTACACTATGATTGTAATCAACAGTCTGGCGGGGCAGCAGCAGTTGAATATGATTGCAACTGTGGTAAGCCACATCTATGATATCTGTTGTGAGGTGGTCAGGAAGGGAACTGACAAGGAAGCGGTTCACGGGTTCGTGATTTCGGCCTTTCACAACCTGCAGGAAATTGGCAGACAGGTTATAAAGAGCGAACTGCACGGACATTCTTTTGTCGCCCGGCATGTGGTCTCCAATGCATTTGGCCGCTTGCTGGCTGCGATTATCGAAAAGGACGGGCCGATTTTTCCGCATCCGCTGATATATGAACTGTTCTACGAATATGTAAAACTCACCAAGATTTTGTTTGACAGCGGGGATTTGAAAGATGTCCTGACGATCACCACCTGGATGCGGGAAGAGATGCTTCCGAACATGGGCGACCGGGGTGTAATTCACCCTTATCTGTATCTGTTCATGCTGTTGTCTTCCACTGCCCTTTATTTGCAGCGAAAGCCGGTCGTCACCGTGCTGATTCGCGCAATCGGGAAATACTTTGAACCGGATGCCGAGCTGCTGGATCAAATGAATGCAAACCGGCTGGATATTCGCCATTTGTATGATTATCAGGAACCGGAGCGGTATTTGACAGAAGTCTTCCTGCTATGGGAAGGGTATTACCGCTATGCCCGGAAGTTCCCTGAAGGACCGAAGCATGCGCTGGATGTGGCGTCCCGGTTGCTGAAAAATCAAGGGGAGTGGATCGATCTGTTTGATGGTCTTTCCCCTGGTGATTTTTTGCCCACTGAAACCTGATCGTGGTGGAATCAACCTCCTTCTGCCAGACATAGACTTGTCTATAGGGAAGGGGGGCTTGTATGCGCAAAAATTACCGGCAGGGAATGCGGGTGCTGGTTCTGGTGCTCTTGCTGTTGGTTCATCATACTCTGCTGACGGTCGTGCAGAATGTACTTCCGTTTCCGAAAACCTTCGCCCGGGAAAAAACAGTGGGCACAAGCTACGGTTCTTTGCCTCCTGTTACGATATCCGATGGACAGTTTGCTTTCTTTGACGGACAGTCGATCCTTG
Organism: Effusibacillus lacus; assembly: GCF_002335525.1. Classification (NCBI taxonomy): domain Bacteria; kingdom Bacillati; phylum Bacillota; class Bacilli; order Caryophanales; family Alicyclobacillaceae; genus Effusibacillus; species Effusibacillus lacus. The sequence goes on along the minus strand of NZ_BDUF01000057.1, from coordinate 105,893 downwards.
TGATGCAAGCGGGGGGTTCCGATCCAGCACAAAAACAACGAATTCCCATCCCCGACCCAACGTTTCGGCAAGCGACCGATTTTTTCCTGACGGATGAGATAGGAATGTGGATTGCTGACAACAATCTCATTCTCGCCCAACGAAACGGCACCGTATGGGGAAAGCCGCATAACTTGGGGACGGCAGTGGCATTCGATGTCCGCCGGTCCGGGGACAGTGTGTTTGTGGTGGCAAGCGATGACAAGGAACTGCGAATCACGGATCTTACAAACGGGGACCAAGAGTGGAGTTCGATCCGGATTCAGGATGTGACAAGGATCGAGACGGCTGTTCATTCAAACGGCAATTTGTTGATCCTTTCCCTGGCCGACTACGGTTCGGCCGCTCAGGCTTTCTGGTGGACAGAATGGAATCCTCTGTTGGAAAGGGTGGTCAGACAGTCAAAGATCCTGGTTCACAATGGCGGGGGACGAATCGGTGATTTTGAGTTCGGACTTGCGGATGGCGTGGTTTTTTTGTTCTATCCGGTGGAAAGCAAGGGGAAACACACGCAGTTTTTTGCAGCCCGCTTTCCTTTGGATCACCCTGGAGAAGCACATCCCTTTGAGGTGGTTTTGGACCGGAAGACAACCCGTGTAGCGGACCCGCAGCTCAGGGCTGGGAGATCGGGGGAATTTGATCTCGCCCTTGTGGCCGACGGTCGGGTTGTGATGCTTCACTTTCAGCAAGAGAAGATCAGCGGGCTAGAGTGGGTTACGGTCAAAGACAGCAAGGCCATCCACCCTGTCTTTGTGAATGGTGCGTCAGACCCGGCGGCGCTTGTGTGGATCGTTCCCGCTGAAAAGGGTTATGGAGTCGTTAAGTTTAGCGGCAGCGACCCCGAATACCGCAAGATAATGAACAGAATCCAACTCCTGGATATTGTGCAGGCGATGCAGCAGCTTCCCCGTTTGCTCGGGGGTGCTGTCTA
>NZ_BDUF01000057.1:89868-104853 GCF_002335525.1 Effusibacillus lacus | reverse complement strand
GTATTGGCTGCCTCGTTCAAATGGATTCTTCTGCCGCTTTCTTATTTTGCGGTGGTTTGGCTGGTCTTTCGGTTCAGTCGGTCGGGCGACCGTAAAACCATGGGGAAGCACTACTGGATGGCGGTAGCTGTCTACCTGGCGTCCAAGTTGATATTTGTTGGGCAGCTCCATTCTCCGGAGACGGTTCCCCATATGCCAGGTTGGATGATAAAAGGGTGGAGTCGGTATTGGCTGCCTTCCGGAATTACACTGTTGACATTGTGGGCCAACGGCAGTTTCAGAAAGCGGCAGGCGGTACCGGAGTTCCGCTGGTTCCTTCGGTTTCTGGCTGTGGATTTGCTGCTGAGCCTGTTGTGGTATGGATATTTCATAAGGTGAAATTACGGGTTCGAGGCCCGTAATTTTCTTTTTCCCGGCTTGATTTCTGTATCAATTTTCCGATTCCAAGTCATCTGTATTATACAATAGATTGTATCTGTTTTTCGATGATATCAATACTTATATTGAAATGTTTCTAATGTATTGCTATACTGTATCACGAGAACCAAATGTTGGACTTAAAGAAATGGCGGAGAGCGTCAGGGAGTTCTTTTTGCCAGAAGCCCCAGGTATGGATGCCCGGTTTTTCGACATAGGTCAGCCTGGCTTTCTTGCCGGTCAGAATGTCACGGGTGGTTCGATTCATCCCGACAAAATCCAGATCGCCGAAGTGAGTTTCCACAGCCGTTTCCTGTTCCCCGACCAGCAGATAAAGATCAAAGGGAGGAAAAGGATCGGTTTCCCGAATCCGTTCTTGCAGCGGCGGAAGGAAGGCCCCCGACAGACTGAGGATTCCCTGGAACAGATCAGGCTGGTCCAGCGCAATGTCGAAAGACACGGTTCCCCCCAGGGAATCACCTGCCAGCACCCTTTGGTATCCAGTCCCGGGCACGCGATAACGATTCTCTATGAACGGCAGCAGTTCATCCAGAAAAAACTGACGGTACGCATGATTCCTGGAGCCTGTTGAACTGTATTCGGAAGTCCGCTCTTTGCGGTTCACATCCACGCCGACGATCACAAAAGGCTCCAGACCTTCTTCCAGGATTAACTGTTGAGCAATTGTCGCAATTCGTCCGTACATAAAGAAATCTTGTCCATCCTGGGTGTAGAGAATGGGATAGGCGGTCAATTCACTGAATCCGGGCGGCAGAAAGATTCGGACATCCATGGCACGGCCCGTATGTTTACTGTCTATGGTTTCTCCAATCACTTTTCGTTTGTAAATGTCGGACATGGCGAAAGCCCCCTTTTTCTTAAAAATTGTGTACCGTCGAATAATTGGCTATAGGTTCGGGAAGCTATTGTTAGCATTTGCCATAGCTTCGACCGGCATCTATCCAATTTTAAAACATTGGAACTTGAGGTGATTCCTTATGAGTACCGGATTGATTGAAGTACCCAAATCGGCAAAATTTACCCCGCTTCAGATTATCTCACCAGACGGAAAAGTCAAGGATTCAAAATTGCTTCCGCAATTGACTGACGAGCAGTTAAAGGAACTGATGCGCCGCATGGTGTTTACCCGAGTCTGGGATCAGCGGGCGATCAGTTTGAACCGCCAGGGACGACTGGGCTTTTATGCACCGGTAGCCGGACAGGAAGCAACCATGATTGGCAGCCAGTTTGCCTTAACCAAGGAAGACTGGATTCTGCCCAGCTACCGGGATATCCCGCAAATTTACTGGCATGGTCTTCCCCTTTACCAAGCCTTCCTCTTCTCCCGCGGACATTATCATGGCACCCAGTACCCGGAAGGGCTTAACATCCTGATGCCGCAAATTATTATTGGAGCCCAGATTGTGCAAACCACCGGCGTTGCCATGGGCTTGAAGCTGAGGGGCAAAAAGAACGTGGCAATTACCTTTATCGGGGACGGCGGCACCTCGCAGGGCGACTTCTATGAAGGGATCAATTTTGCAGGCGCATACAATGTGCCGGCCATTTTTGTCATTCAAAACAACCGGTATGCGATTTCCGTACCGATCGAGAAACAGACCAAGGCGCAAACACTTGCGCAAAAAGGTGTGGCCGCAGGCATCCCCAGTATTCAAGTGGACGGAATGGACGTTCTTGCCGTTTACAAAGCGGTGCAGGAAGCGGCCGAACGGGGACGCAACGGGGAAGGGCCCACGCTGATTGAATCCCTCACCTACCGCTACGGTCCGCACACCATGGCGGGAGATGATCCGACCCGTTATCGTACAGGGGAAGAAGCGGGAGAATGGGAGAAGAAAGATCCGTTGATCCGCTTCCGCAAATTCCTTGAAGGCAAGGGGCTTTGGAGCAAGGAAGAAGAGGATGCGGTGATTGAGCAGGCAAAAAATGAGGTGGCGGACGCCGTCAAGAAGGCGGACGAAACCCCAAAAATGAAGGTTACGGAACTGATCGATTTTGTATTTGAAAAAACGCCGCCTCATATGGAAGAACAGAAGAAAGACTTTGCGGCCAAGGAGGGGAAGTAATCCATGGCTCAAATGACCATGATTCAAGCGATTACAGATGCCATGCGCGTGGAGCTGGCGCGTGACCCGAACGTCCTGATTTTCGGGGAGGATGTCGGCAAGAACGGAGGCGTGTTCCGGGCAACGGACGGTCTTCAGAAAGAGTTTGGCGAGGAGCGGGTGTTTGATACACCGCTGGCGGAATCGGCCATCGGCGGTTTGGCGGTTGGTCTTTGTCTGCAGGGTTTCCGTCCGATTGCCGAGATCCAGTTTTTCGGATTCGTATTCGAAGTGTTTGACGAAATTGCGGCTCAGGCGGCCCGGATGCGCTATCGTTCCGGCGGACGTTACAGTTGTCCCATCGTATTTCGCTCCCCTTTTGGCGGAGGAGTAAAGACTCCGGAACTGCACGCGGACAGTCTGGAAGGTTTGATGATGCAGACACCGGGTGTCAAAGTCGTGATTCCATCCAACCCCTATGACGCAAAAGGGCTTTTGATCTCGGCCATTCGGGACAATGACCCTGTAATCTTCCTTGAACACATGAAGCTGTATCGTTCTTTCCGGGGCGAAGTGCCGGAGGGCGAATATACGGTACCCCTTGGCAAAGCCAATGTGGTGCAGGAGGGGACGGATGTCACCATTATCACTTATGGCGCCATGGTTCACACATCGCTGAAAGCGGCGGCCGAGGCGGAGAAAGCCCGCGGTGCCAAGGTGGAAGTGATAGATTTAAGGACGATTATGCCGATTGATATTGACACGATTCTGGCTTCGATTCAAAAAACGAAACGTGCCATTGTGGTGCAGGAAGCTCCCCGCAATGGCGGAGCCGCTTCCGAAATCATGGCACAAATCATGGAGCGCGGGGTGCTGCACCTGGAAGCTCCTGTTCTGCGGGTCACGGCACCCGAAACTCCTTATCCCTTCGCCCAGGTGGAGGACGAGTGGCTTCCCGATCCTGCGCGCGTCTTGAAGGCGATTACCGAAGTACTTGATTTCTAATCCGCAGAAGCTAAGGGAGGTGCAATCCATTCATGAGCGTTTTTGAATTTCGATTGCCGGATATCGGCGAGGGAATCCACGAAGGCGAGATTGTAAAGTGGCATATCAAACCGGGTGATTCTGTAGAGGAGGACCAGGCAATTCTTGAGGTCCAGAACGACAAGGCGGTAGTTGAGATTCCAAGTCCGGTCAAGGGAAAGGTACTGGAGCTTAAAGTTGCGGAAGGAACGGTAGCCACTGTCGGCACTGTTCTGGTAACATTTGAAATAGAAGGGGAGGCTCCGCCGCAGGCGGTGCACAGTCATGGCGGTACGGAGGAGGCGGATCGCGCCGATGACGGAAAAGCTGCCAATCCGGCTGCCGACGCTGTCAACGAGCATCCTGTCATTCGCGGGCCGGTTCGTGCAGGGGCTGTTGCCCAACCTGCCGGGGAACCGGCGGCGCCAACCATGGATCGGCAAGAGGCTCAACCGGCTGTTGCAGCACCGGGGAATGCGCTGCCCCCCGCTAACCGGGAAGTACTAGCCATGCCAAGTGTTCGCAAGTTCGCCCGGGAACAGGGTGTTGACATCAACACCGTTCAGGGAACAGGCAAGAACGGGCGAATCACAAAGGATGACGTCCTGCGGGCAAAAGAGGGAGCGGCTGCACCTGCTGCAGCACCGGCAGCTGCACCGACGGCGCAAACGCCAGTTGCTCAAGCGGCTGCAGAGGCACCGCGAGCAGCAAGAGAAGCGGCTCCCCAACCGGCAGGCCAACCCAAGGGTCCTGTTACCGGGGTGGCGGAAGAACGGGTACCGCTTCGAGGCATCCGGAAGGTAATCGCCAATGCAATGGCGAAGTCCGTTTATACAGCGCCGCATGTAACAATCATGGACGAAGTCAATGTAGCCAAACTGGTTGCGCTTCGGAGCGAATTGAAGCCTGTGGCTGAGAAAAAAGGGGTCAAACTGACCTACCTGCCCTTTGTGGTGAAGGCGGTGGTAAGCGGTTTGCGCAAATTCCCGTCCCTGAATGCTTCTTTGGATGACGAGAAGAGCGAAATTGTATTCAAGTACAATTACCATATCGGGATCGCAACCGACACTGACAACGGACTGATTGTGCCAGTCGTCTTTGACGCAGACCGCAAAAGCATGTGGACCATCGCTGACGAGATTCGCGATCTGGCCACACGCGGGCGGGAAGGAAAGCTGGCTCCGGGTGAGCTGAAGGGCAGCACCTTCTCCATCACGAATATCGGCTCGGCAGGCGGGATGTTCTTTACTCCGGTGATCAATTATCCGGAGGTGGCCATCCTAGGCACCGGACGTATCACGGAGAAGCCTGTTGCTGTAAACGGCGAAGTTCAGGTGGCCCCTGTCATGGCGTTGTCTCTAAGCTTTGACCACCGGTTGATTGACGGTGCCACCGCCCAGTACTTTATGAATCACATCAAGCAGCTGTTGGAAGACCCTCAGATGATGCTGATGGAGGTATAAAGATGGTCGTAGGAGAGTTCAGTACAGAAGTGGACGTGCTTGTCATCGGGGCAGGCCCGGGCGGCTACGTGGCCGCCATCCGGGCCGCCCAACTGGGCAAGAAAGTTGTGGTTGTGGACCGGGACGAACTCGGAGGAGTCTGTCTCAACCGCGGATGTATTCCGAGCAAGGCCTTGATCTCGGCTGCCCACCGTTACGAGGAAATGAACCATTCGGACGACATGGGCTTTACTGCCGAAGGAGTCAAGGTGGATTTTTCGAAAGTGCAATCCTGGAAACAAGGAATTGTAAAAAAGTTGACCGGTGGTGTCGGCTCTCTGCTCAAGGGCAACGGAGTGGAAGTGATCAAAGGGGAGGCTCTGTTTGTCGGCCCCAACGAAGCGCGGATCTACCAAGGGAATGAGTTTAACCGGTACAAGTTCAATCACTGCATCATTGCAACCGGGTCGCGCCCGATTGAGCTGAAAGCGTTCCCATTTGGCGGACGAATCCTGTCTTCGACGGAAGCATTGGCGTTGGAAGAAATTCCGAAGAGCATGGTGGTCATTGGCGGCGGGTACATCGGCATTGAGCTTGGCCAGACTTTTGCCAAATTCGGAACCAAGGTCACCATCATCGAAGGAGCGGACCAGATCCTGCCCCTGTTTGAAAGCGAAATTGTCCGCTGGGTGCAGCGCAAACTGAAGAAAGACGGTGTGGAAGTATATACCAAAGCGAAAGCACTGTCAGCAGCCCAAACGGACACCGGTGTTGCGGTGAAGTATGAAGTTGGCGGGGAAGAGAAGGAAATTACGGCCGAATACATGCTGGTAACTGTCGGACGGGTTCCCAACACGGATGAGCTCGGCCTGGATGAAATCGGTCTGAAGAAAGATGAACGCGGATATATCCAGGTGGATCATCAGGGCCGGACCAATATTGAGAACGTATATGCCATCGGGGATGTGGTTCCTGGTCCCGCTTTGGCGCATAAGGCTTCTTATGAAGGCAAAGTGGCGGCAGAAGCGATCGCGGGTCATGCCAGCGCGGTTGATTACAAATGCATACCGGCCATTGTATTCTCCGATCCGGAGATTGCCAGTGTGGGACTCAGCGAAACGGAAGCCAAGGAGAAAGGCTGCACTGTTGCCACAGGGAAGTTCAATTACGCAGCCAATGGACGCGCTTTGTCCCTCAACACCAACGAAGGGTTTGTCAAGATTGTTGCCGACAAAGAGAGTGGTGTCGTGCTGGGCGGACAGATCGTCGGTCCGGGTGCCCCCGATTTGATTGCGGAAATCGGGCTGGCCATCGAGATGGGTGCAACTCTGGAAGACATTGCACTTACCATTCACGCCCATCCGACATTGGGCGAGATGGTGGCGGAAGCAGTGGAAAACGCCCTGGGGCAAGGGGTTCATACGATACAAAAGTAATCGTCACAAATTTTGGCACTTCATAATTCTTAACCCTATACCCGCGCATGTTCCCACCGGACTTGGAAACCTTATTACAGAGCAACCAAGTCTGGAAAGGTGTGGACAAGATGACCGAAGAACAGTATGCAGGCCACGGTTACAATTCGGAAGCGCTGCTTCGGGCAGCAGGTATTGTCGGGCAAGAAGTGTCAAAGGACGTTAACAGAATGACCAGAGATGAGGAGCATCCGGAAGGGGCCCTGCAGTACACGTACGTACAGGTGATGGATTCCTACCGGGAGGGAACCATTGACGGGATCATCGAGAACTCGGCAAATGATGCGAACGAGATCCCCCACAGTGACATCGAATGACCGGTCCAAGAGGGACCGGCTTCTTTTTATCCCTCATATAACATTTAATACTATAACTTATAATATTTTTTCATGATATAATGATTGGCGAAATCATGATTGGGGAGGCAAGCAAGAATGAGAGACGAATTGTTCGGACATTTACGCGGCGTTTGGGAGCATACCTTTGTACGGTTGTGGAACCCGACGGTGGCAGCCATTTTTGTTGGACTTTTAAGCGCTTTTTACTTTGGGCTGACAGGGACAGTGTGGGCCGTGACCGGTGAGTTTACCCGATTTGGCGGACATATTCTGAACCTGTTGGGGGTCGACACCACTACCTGGTCCTATCTGACCCTTGTAAAATTCAATGCGGCGCAAGCTCCTTGGGAACGCACTGATGGATGGATCGTTTTTGGAATGTTGTTTGGCGCTCTGATCAGTACCCTATTTGCCAACAATTTCAAAATCAGAATCCCCTCCCAGAAACGTCGCTTGGTGCAAGGATTTGTCGGGGGAATTATTGCAGGTTTCGGTGCACGTTTGGCTATGGGGTGTAACCTGGCCGCTTTTTTCACCGGGATTCCGCAGTTCTCTTTACATTCCTGGTTGTTCATGGCGGGAACCCTTGTGGGCAGCTATTTCGGTGTGAAGATTGCTTTGCTTCCGTGGATGCTGGGAAAGCCTGATTTCAAAGCTGCCGCGCATAAAGCAAAACCGACAGCAAAACAAAAGCGTCAGGTGCAGCCCTTTATGGGTGTGGCCATTTTGATCCTCTTTACAGGGATTTGTGCTTATTACTTTCTGGCTGGTCAATGGAAACTGGGAATCGCTTGTATCTTTGGCGGGTTGTTCGGGTTGGCAATCGACCGCGGACAGATCTGCTTTACCTCCGCCTTTCGCGACCTCTGGGTGAGTGGCCGTTCTGTTATGGCCCGGGCACTGGCCGTTGGGATTCTGGTAGCTTCATTGGCAACAGCCGTGTTTCATGTTACGGGGATCAAACCGATTAGCTGGTGGGCAAGTCCCGGCGCGCTGGTAGGGGGACTGCTGTTTGGTCTCGGAATTGTAATTGCGGGTGGTTGCGAAACGGGTTGGATGTACCGTGTGGTGGGAGGACAGGTGCAATTTCTGATTGTCGGGATTGGCAACATTGTCGGAGCTACTCTGCTTGCATGGGGCTGGGACCGTCTCAACATCTATAACACTCTGCAAAACGGTTGGCCAAAAATCAGCCTGATGACGTCATGGGGATGGCCGGCGGCTATCGGTGGCACTATCTTGATGCTGGCAGCGTGGTATTTCTTCTCCCTGGCTTGGGGAAGAAGGGTTCGCAAGAATTTGTTGGCAAAAGCAAAACCAGCCAATATGAATGTACAAGTTGTAAAGGAAGTGACTGCACAATGATGGACAAACTGAAACTGAATGAAGAGATCTTGCCGGATTATACGTTGAACTTGGAGGGAGAGCCCTGACCCTATCCGGTGGTGTATGCGCTGGAGGCGCTGCAGAATATGAAGTCAGGTGAAATCCTCGAGGTCCTTACGGATTGTCCCCAATCCTTTGCCAGTGTGCCGGAAGAAGTGGTAGCTCATGGGCATTTGTTGGTTTGCGAACCGATTAAGGAAGGTCCGATGATTCGATTCTATGTGAAAGCGAAGTAATTTGGATAATCGGGAGGGTTCCAGCTTGATACAGGCACCCTTTTCCCATAAGATGAGTACAGACAGCCTGATGCGCTGGGACCGCTGCGTGTTGCACAGTTGTTAGCTGTTCCTGATTGTGGCAGGGAAAGAAAAGAACACACATCCAGAGGGAAGGTTCGCCCAAGAATAGGGCGGGCCTTTTCACATTTTAGAAACACTACAGACATGATTTTGTCAAAAACACAGGTGTGACACCTATCACAAACACCTGAAAAAAGCGGTACTATTAAGGATAGCAAATAATAACTATTTGCAAATCATAGTTATTAAAAGCTAGTCAGAAAGGCGGGGGAGAAATGGAATTCGATACATTTATGCAAAGTCGTATACTTACTGGACTAACTCTTGGCTTTCACATTATCTTTGCCACAATAGGTGTTGGCGTCCCTGTCATGATCATGATTGCCGAATGGATGGGAATTCGCAAGAACGACCCTCATTATAGATTGCTGGCACGTCGTTGGGCACGAGGGTTTACGGTAACTGTGGCTGTGGGGGTGGTCACGGGCACCGCCATCGGGATGCAGCTGTCTCTGCTCTGGCCCAGTTTCATGCAACTGGCCGGACAGGTCATAGCACTGCCACTGTTTATGGAGACATTCGCATTCTTCTTTGAAGCTATCTTTCTGGGAATCTATTTGTATACCTGGGACCGATTCAAGAAGCCGATTTACCATTGTCTTCTGGTGATCCCCGTCGTGATCGGTTCCTCCGCGTCTGCGTTCTTTATCACAACCGTGAATGCTTTTATGAACACACCTCAGGGATTCAAGCTGGAGAACGGCGTCATCACGGGTATCGAGCCGTTGAAGGCCATGTTTAACCCTGCTACTCCAACAAAGGTGGCGCACGTCCTTTCGTCTGCGTATCTTACATCCGCATTTGTACTGGCAGCTATAACCGCTTGGTTCATTCTGCGTGGCAGCCGCAGTGACTATTATCAAAAAGCCCTTCGCCTGACCATGACTTGGAGCCTTGTGTTTGCGATAGCCACAGCGGTTATCGGTGACTTGTCAGGCAAATTTCTGGCTGAATATCAACCGGAAAAATTGGCGGCAGCAGAATGGCATTTTGAAACTGAGAAGCAGGCCGACCTGATTCTTGGTGGCGTGTTGGATAAGGAGACTCTGGAGGTTAAAGGGGAACTCCGAATTCCGATGGCTCTCAGTATCCTGGCAGGAAGCCATCCAGACACCGAAGTAACGGGGCTTAACGAGTTCCCTCGCGACCTCTGGCCCCCCCTCTACGTTCACTACCTGTTTGATCTGATGGTGGGGATCGGGATGTACCTGGCCGCTGTGGCAGGTTTGTTCGTTCTCGTTCGTATCTGGAAGAAAAAGCACGAGTGGAATCCCTGGCTGCTTCGCTTGATCGTTCTGGGAGGCCCGCTGTCGATGCTGGCAATTGAACTGGGGTGGATCTTTACCGAAGTGGGGCGCCAGCCCTGGATCCTGAGGGGATTCATGCGTACGGATGAGGGTGTCACCACATCTGCCAATGTGGGTCAGATGCTGGTCCTTTTTTCCGGGCTGTATGCGGTGTTGGGTATCGTATGTACGGTTGTATTGATTCGGATGTTCCGTAAAAATCCGCCGGAGAAGGAAATGGGGAAGCGGGGCATCGAAGGGGGTGGGCAGCATGTCGTATGAGTTGATAGGCATCACGGTCCTGTGGCTTTTCTTATATGGTTACGTGATAGTGGCTTCCATCGACTTCGGAGCGGGCTTCTTCTCTTACTACGGAAAGGTTACGGGAAAGGGAGAAGTTATTAACCAGGTGATCAACCGCTATCTCTCGCCCGTTTGGGAAGTCACGAATGTATTTCTGATCTTCTTTCTGGTGGGAATTGTCGGATTCTTTCCGGATACCGCCTACTATTTCGGAACAGCCTTGCTGGTTCCTGGCAGCATCGCTTTGATTCTGCTTGCGATTCGCGGTTCTTTCTACGCGTTCCATCATTACGGGAGCAAACCCAATACCTTCTATGAATTTCTGTATGGAACCACGGGATTGTTGATTCCCGCCTCCCTGGCAACCATCCTGACCATCTCGGAAGGCGGATTTATTGAAAAAAAAGGGAATGAAGTGGTGCTTCTGATGGATACCCTGTTGAAGAGCCCTTATTCCTGGTCGGTGGTATTGTTGGCATTAGTCAGTGTGCTGTTTATCAGTGCCAGCTTCTTGACCTACTACGCTCATAAAGCAGAGGACTACGAAGCAGAACGTGTTCTTCACAAATGGGCGTTGGGCTGGAGCTTGCCTACCATCTTTGCGAGTTTTCTGGTGTTTGTGGCAATGAGTGACCACAACATGCAGCATTTTACCAGCATGCTCGATAACAGTTGGATGTTCGTGGTGTCCATGGGCTTTTTCACCCTTGCCGTCTATCTGTTGATGGTCCGTAAATATTACGGATGGATGTTTCTATCCGTGTTGCTGCAGTTTGGTTTTGCGTTCTTCGGGTACGGGAAATCCCATTTGCCTTATATTCTGTACCCTTATATTACGGTACAGGGAAGTGTGAACAACCCGGTAATGGCACAGGCTCTGATTTGGGCGTTTATCGGAGGGCTTAGCTTGCTGGTTCCTTCGCTGTTACTCTTAATGAAGCTGTTCTTGTTTGACGCCAAATACGTGAAAGGCAGGTAGCTTGAATGTCGAAAACTTTACCGCCAAAGACATGCTCAATTGATAGGATGATCACCCGCGAAGAAGATGTACAAAAGGTTCTGACGGGGGAAAAAACGGCCCAGCGCCGAAACGGCCGTTATGCGGATCCAGGTGAAACCTGGGAGGTTGAAGGAAGAAAATTCGAGGTTACCGAGGTATACCAGCAGTCGCTGGGGGAAATGACAGATGAACATGCAAGAATGGAAGGATATAAGGATTTGGAAGCTTATAAGCAAAGCATTCTTTCCATCCATCCGGGAATGCCTTGGGTGCCCGCCATGAAAGTGTGGGTGCATGAGTTTCGTGAAGTGAAATAAGTAGTAAGACTGTCAATTGAAGAGCCGCTTCCCGGGGAAGCGGCTCCTTGTTTCTTTCAGAGTCTAAACCGGTTGACAGCTTCCTGCAGTTCAGCCGCCATCCGGGTGAGCATGGCTGACGAAGAAGCAATCTCTTCAACCGTCGTATTTTGTTCTTCTGCCGCAGCCGCCACATTCTGGGCATTCCCCGCGAACTGTTGGGACAGATCCGAAATCTCCTCAATGGATTCAACCAGTGATTGGGTTCCATCATGGATGCGCTTCACGTTCTGGTTAATGTCCTGAACCTGGCTTGATACTTCCTCCACTGCCGCAACAATGTGCCGGAAAGACTCCCCGGTTTGGGCCACAATCGATAAACCTTCCTGGGCGGCCAATGTTCCATCATGCATGGAAGTTACGGCGTTTTCGATCTCGCTTTGCACCACCTGGATGTTCTGGCGAATCTGTTCGGCGGCCGTTCCGGATTGCTCGGCCAGTTTGCGAACCTCATCCGCAACAACGCTGAACCCTTTGCCTTGCTCACCTGCTCTGGCCGCTTCGATTGCCGCGTTCAATGCCAGGAGGTTGGTCTGCCGCGCGATGTCGGTGATAAGCGTGACCATCTGACCGATCTCGGCCGATTTTTCATTAAGGGTTTCAATTATGACGGACGTGCGCTGAACCTTCTGGTTGATTTGACTCATCTGTTCCATCATATGCCGCATGGCGCGGTTTCCATCTTCGGCTGTCTCCGAGGCTTTCAGGGAAGAGTGGGCTACGGTCTGCACACCTTCTGCTATCTGTTGGATTCCGGAAGAGATTTCGCCAACCGCATCATTTGTCCTATGTACGCGTGTCAATTGCTGATCGGTGCCAGCGGCGATTTGCTGGATAGCTTGAGTAATCTGCCCGGTTGCACGGCTGGTATGCTCGGCGCTTGCCGTCAGCTGTTCGGAAGATGCTGCGACCTGATGGGCGTTTAAGGCTACCAATTGGATGATGTTCTTCAGACTGCCGGCCATTTTGTTGAAGTCCTCTGTCAGCAGTCCCACTTCGTCCCTGTTGGCTACCGTCAATTCACCAATTGTCAAATCGCCTTCCGCCACCCGTTTCGCGTACTCGCCCACAGATTGAATCGGCTTCAGCATGCGTCTTACCACCAGATAAATGGTGAAACCGGTAAATATGGGGAAGATGACGGAAATGACGATAATTAAACGCAAACTGTCCCATGTACGGCTGTAAATGATGTCGGAATCAAAATCGATCGCCATCATGGCAATGATTTCCTTGGAAGGATCGTGGTCTTTGTAGATGGGGGCGTACCCGGTCTGGCGCTCATGCTGGCCAAAGGTATAAATGCCCGAATAAGTCGGATGTTTCATTGTCTTCATCATATTGACCGCTTCCTGATCAATATGAAACTTGTCCCCGGACTTAAACCCTTCCTTGATGAGGTTCTTGTCCGGTGCCAACAATTTGCCGTCCAATGTCATAATGGCCGCATTCATGAAAATCGGTTTGTGGTCAATGATCCAATCGATCTTGGACTGGACAGAAGGAGTCGGCTGCTTGCCTGCAAGCATGTCTTCGATATCCACAGGGGTGAACAGTCCGCTGGTGATGCTGGCACAGCCGTACAATTCTTCACCCGCCGCTTCCATCACCTGTTTAAAGTTCACATTGTACCCCGCGACAACAATTGCTATTACACTGGTGAGGACCAGTGCCACAGCCAGAGAGGTAATCTTGACTGTGAGCCTTAAGTCTTTAAATTTTTTAATCACAGAATCCCCGCACCTCAAGATGGATAAATTTTTTATTAACATATTAATTAAAAACTACTTAATCGTTTTTGAAAACGGGGGAATCGTAAATTTTTATGAATAATCCTTGTCTGTTTTGGCGAAATTCAGCCTGTATATCTCCGTTCCGCCAACGGTGGAATCATCAGAAACAGGGCGTAGCTCTGACTTAATATGGCTGTCAACATGTGCGAAATATCACAGCATGAGGATGACTTCCGTCATTACGCTGAAGACAGGGAAGAAGTAAAGTAAAGGCACCACAACCAATCGAATCAGTAGGAGGCATCTGCCATGAGTGAATTTGCAGCGACAGTAGTAGCGCCGGAGTATCCACCCCATATGAAACACAAAGTGATTTTCGAGACTTTTGACAAACTGCAGCCGGGAGAAGCCCTGCAGCTGATCAACGACCATGATCCCCGTCCGTTGCGGTACCAGTTTGAGATGGAAAGGCCCGGGCAGTTCAGTTGGGAGTATCTGGAACAGGGGCCGGCCACTTTCCGTGTGAAGATCGGCCGTATTTAACGGGGGAACCGACCATGGCCGACATCACCATCGTTGACGAGAGGACGATCAAAATCACGGCTGGACTGGAAGACGCTGTGACAATGGTCAAGGAAGCGGCACGTGACATTGAGACCTACGCAGACGAGATCCTGATTATCTGTGAAAAAATGCCCGGGTTTGCCTACACCAGTTTTTGCTTCTATGCATATGACAGTGCCCGGTTGTTCGAGTATATGTTGGGGATGGACCCGCGCCAATACACTTCGTTTTCCATGGACGCTCCGGACTCCTTTTTCTATGCGTTGTATGGGGGGATGGCTGCCTTGTATGAAGAGGCCAAGAGAGTGAAGGAGGCAAGGGCCGGGGCCTTGTAAGGAAGTGAACAGGGAGGTGCCTTACGGGCGCCTCTTTGAGATATTCAATAGAAGATTTACTTTAACCCGGTTGCGGTTTCAAGTCCGTACCCGGGTATCTTTTTTGTGCAGACAGGAATTCAATAGGTTCATAGTTTTTTAATAGATTCGTAAGAATATCCTCTTATTTGGATCATGGAACGATTACATCCTTCTTTTATCCTTAAAGTCGAACGGTTGGACAAGCCGTCACAGAAGAAGGAGGAGATGACCATGTACAAAGGCAAAATGAGCGGGAAGAAGTGGGTACCTCTTGTAATGTCCTCAAGCTTAGTCGCTTCCGTTTTTTGGGGTGCAGGAGCCTACGCCTCAGCCCAGGAGTTGGATCCAAAGGAGAGGGCGATGGCTGTCGTCCAAGCGGACAAACAAGATCAAAAAAATCACGGCCAAGAGGTCTCGAATGCAGCCAGGAATACGGATGGCGGCCCTGAAAAAGGGGCTGTGGTGAGCGCTGCGGCACGTCAGCACGATTCGAAGACTCCTGATCAGACTGACGCGGTTGCGGAAAAGGAGCAAGCAACTTCCTCAATGCCAGCCGACGAAAACAAAGATACTTGGTTGGAGAATACTTACAAGGAAATTGTGAACGACTACCGATCCTTAATTGATAGTTACCAATACTTTATTGGAAACCGGATATCTGCCGATGAACAAGCAAAGGAAGATACCCAGGCAGGTCCGGTGGCGGAACAAGCTTCAACTCAGACGCAAACTCCCACAGCAACTTCTGAATCTGAAACAGCCTCGAATGTTGCTGATCCAGCCCCATCCACTGAGGGTTCTGCAGCTGAAGCCACTTACGCAGCAGAAGAAACCGCAGCAGAAGAAACCGCAGCAGAAGAAACCGCAGCAGAAGAAACTGC
>NZ_BDUF01000057.1:66913-89790 GCF_002335525.1 Effusibacillus lacus | reverse complement strand
CAGAAGGAACCGCAGAAGAAGGAACCGCAGAAGAAGGAACCGCAGAAGAAGGAACCGCAGAAGAAGGAACCGCAGAAGAAGGAACCGCAGAAGAAGGAACCGAAGCGCCGGCTGGCAGCGAGCAAGATGCGCATGAAGATGGAAAGACCGACTACTCTGTGTTCGATAAGTTAATCGGATATTATCAGCAGCTGGTTTCCGGCTTTCAATCTTTCGTAAGCCTATTGAAATAAGAGTTTCACCCGTTTCTCCCCTCTTAAAGAACCCGCATCTTAGTGCGGGTTCTTTTATTTCCCAAATTGCCAGAAAAACTGCCTTCGGAGGAGGATTCCGAAATTATACGGACGAAAGCACATTTTTTCCGTTGTAATCGGTACTTCCGAAAAGGTCTGCGGGATCAGAATGTGCTAGCATAGGAGTACTCTTAAGAAACGACTCCCATGTTGGTTTCAAGGAGGGACCTTATGCTTCATACCAAAGTATTGTTAGCGGATGACGATAGGAATGTAAGGGAAATTATTCGATTGTACTTCAACAAACAACAGATTGAGCTTCTGGAAGCGGACAATGGATATGCTGCATTGGAAATAGCCAGAAATGATTCTCCCCACGTTGTAATCCTGGATGTCATGATGCCGGGAATGGATGGATTTGAAGTTTGCAAAGAAATACGCAAGGAATCGGACGTTCCCATTATCATGTTGACCGCCAAGGAAGAGGAATTTGACAGAGTCTTGGGGTTGGAACTGGGCGCCGATGATTATATGACGAAACCGTTCAGCCCAAGAGAGCTTGTTGCCCGTATGAAAGCCATTTTTAGACGACTGCATCCGAGGGAGGTCGAAGAAACCAGTACCTGTTTGTCCTTCAAAGATCTCAAGATTGACAGGACCCGACGCGAAGTTACGGTAAAAGGGGAAATAATTTCATTTCGTCCGAAGGAATTTGATCTGCTGGTTCAAATGGCAAAATCCCCCGGCAGTGTATTTACAAGGGAGCAGTTGTTGGAACAAATTTGGGGGTACTCTTTTTTCGGCGATATAAGAACAGTGGACGTCCATATCAAAAAGATCAGGCAAAGGCTCTCCAACCTGGATTACGATCCTGTTCAGACGGTCTGGGGTGTCGGCTACAAGTTTGAGGCACAACCATGATTGGCTGGTTGACCAAGAGCCTTTTTCGGCGGCTTCTGTTCAGTTATCTGATTACGGTTCTTCTGGGTGTGGGAGTTGTAGGGTTCTTTGTGTCATTTTTCAATAAAGAACATATCTATGAAACCGCCCAGCGGGAACTGCTCCGAAAAGCGAAAAACGTGAATTTGGCCATTCAGGAAGTGCCTGCAATTACCGAAAAAGAATTGGATATTTTGGCATTTCTTGATCAGTCATTTGATGCTCGCATCTGGGTGTTTGACCGGGAAGGGAAAATTACGGCCACTTCTTTAAAAGACGAAGTATTTATCGGGAAATCAGTCGCTTCTTCAATTGTTGACAAGGTGCTGCAGGGGAATGAAGTCATCAACGAGTTGGAGTTTAAGGGACTTACGAAACCCATGTTATCGGTGGTGGTTCCCTGGGGAAAAAAAGATCAGGTTTATGGCGGGATTGTGCTGCATGCCCCAATCGAAGGCATCGATCGAACCCTGGGGTACCTGAGGGAGACCGTTTTGTGGGCTACTTTGATCGGGATTCTGATTTCCACCGCCATGGTATCCTATCTTTCCTGGTCGATCGCGCGTCCTTTGCGAAAAATTGACAAGACAGCAATGGAGATAGGAAGCGGCAACTACAGTCAACGGGTTCATGTGGAAAGTACGGACGAGATTGGAGACCTTGCCCAAACCATAAACAAATTGGCAGAAAAACTCGAGCAAGTGGAGTTGGATCGACTGAAGGCCGAATCGGTCAGAAGCGACTTTCTGGCGAATGTATCCCACGAACTGAGGACGCCGCTGACCGCCATGCAAGGATTTCTGGAAGCGCTGCAGGACGGTCTGGTAGAGGAAGAAGCCAGACAAAAATACTACCTGGTCATGTATCAGGAGACACTGCATATGAGCCGTTTAGTCGATGATCTGATGGATCTGGTCAAGCTGGAAAACGGGGAGGTTACTTTGTTTAAGACCCCGGTTGATATCGGCGAGATCTTGCATAAGGTGGCATTTGCCTTCCGGCAGGAAGCGGAAGGGAAAAATACGTCGATCACGGTAGAGGTTGCGAATGACCTGCCGAAAGCACATGCGGACAAGCATCGAGCAACCCAAATCGTAAAAAACTTGGTCAAGAATGCTGTTAAATTTACTGAGAACGGAAAAATAAGGATTTCGGCTGTTAAAGAAAACGGGTATATTCACCTGAAAGTATCTGACACAGGGATTGGAATTGCCGAAGAGGACATAGGCCGTATTTGGGAACGTTTCTTTAAAGGCGATCGCGTCCGTTCCAGAACGAATACGGGAAGCGGGTTAGGGCTTTCCATCGTCAGGGAATTGGTCGGCTTGCATGATGGAAAAATCATCGTAAGCAGTGAGTTAGGAAAAGGAACGGAGTTTTCCGTTTGGCTGCCATCCATCGAAAGTTCGCAATCGGGATTGGGATCATAATTTTTTAACAAACAGACAACAAATGGCTCTCATTTCGCTAACAGAAAGGAAACTTTGGCCATGTACAGTAAAGACGTAGCCAAACATCAAAATTGTTGCGAAAGGGGAGTATCACCTATGAACAAAAAGGCAATATTGGCCCTCTCAGCCATCCTGGCGATGGGAGTCCTGGCAGGCTGCTCGGACGGAGGAACGGGTTCCAAGGATACTACCGGTGGACAACAACAAAAAATGGACGGTACTAACAGCGGTTCGACAACTGGAGGAGGCAGCGGTTCTTCATCTGACAGTTCTACTACGACTGGAGGCAGCGGCTCTTCGTCTGGCAGTTCCACTAAGACTGGGGGAAGCAGTTCTTCATCCGACAGCTCTCCCTCGATTGGAGGAAGCGGCTCCTCCAGCGAGGGGGGTACCAAAAAACCTTAGGTAATCATCGCTTCCAATCGGTAGGCGGACAAATTCAGGAACCCCTGGCGACCGGCGCTTTGAAGTGGGAGGAGTAGGATATGAACAGGGAGGTGCCTTACGGCGCCTCTTTTTTGTATTTATTTGGAAAAAGGAAAATCTTTGATTATTTGCAACCTTTTCCGCTTTGACTCGAACCAAGTTCGTCGGCTCAGCTTGCGGATCAAGTGGAGAAACCGTGATCCATCCATTGCCTTTGTCTGTAATGCGCACCTTTGGATTTTGGGGAAGGCCAGCATTAAGACGTTCCAAACCTTCTTTCATGGCTTGTTTTAGTTTAGAGATAAAAGTTTCTGCATCTAGGGGATGGTTTAACGCCTTATAGTTCTCTTCCTGGTGTTCTTCAAAGTCAACCGGAAGATCCTCATCCGGATTTCGATACTGGTTAGCGCCAACTACCCATATTGTTCTGTCACTGGGAAGTAATGAAGGCCCGTGTTGGCGTATCTTATGATTAACTCGAGCGCATCGATCACCGGACGGTGAACCTCGTTATTGGAGCGAAAATCGAGGATGCTTAAAATTTCGGGAACCATCCGGCGATAATGACTACCATAGGAAGTTCGAATGATTGTATGAATTTTTTCGCGATACGCCGGATCGGTGTGTTTGAATTCCTTAACCAAGTCCTTCAGGGTTTGCTCATTGACCACAGGATAGATTACTTCCTGGACCACTCCCTCTGGGTTGTCAATTGCTGCTTGGGCTAGGTTAAACAAAATGCATACTTATTGCTGACCCTCCGTAAATCGTTCAAAATTTCTTTTTCGACTTTGCGTTCGGCACGTACGTTAATTCGATGAATAATTTGAATCAGCAGTTCGATAAGATTATCTGTTATCTCTAGGCTCTGGAGCCAAAAGAAGGATAATAACAAAGTGTAACGAATCGGATCGGGATGTCGACGCAGTTCTCGCAAATCCTCGGTGGAAACACGCTGCCGTTACTTTTTCAACACCTTATGAGGAATATCCTTAAACAAATCATCCGGAAGCTCCAAGTTGCGAATGGTTCGCAAGCTTGTTAACTTCTTTCAAGACGCTCTCCAACCCCGGGCGACCAGGATCTGCTTTTAGTTCATGAAAAGAAAGCTGGCCGTAATCTTCACCAGTTGGTTCGTCTTGCTCAGCATCCAGATATGTAATGCTGTCCACTAGAGTCCAATTTTGTCAAAGACGACTCAAGCAATTTTTGAAATGTGGATTGAAAAAACTGTTCTTCATAGGAATGGATAGCGGAACGAATCAGCCGTTCGATTCGATCCTGTGAAGGTGGTACAATCTTCAATTCCCGGAATCGTCGGTAAACAGTTTCTTGAAGGTGTTCGAATTCGTGATCGTGATAAAGGACGTTCTTGCAAAGCCAATCGATCATGTCCTGAGCGTCCTGGATGGTGTCCTCTCGGAATCCGAAATATTCCCGAATCTGTGTGCGGTGATATGTAATGGAACGACCGGTCCAATCGTATTGAGCGTATAATGAGGGATCTTGGAAGAGCTGTTTAGCGATATAAGCAATCACAGCTTTTGGAACTTCATATTTTTGTGTTGGAAACCTCGCTTCATACTGGAAAAACTTAAGTAGTACCGCAAAGCCGATCTTAGTTTCACCTGTTTTGTTTTCGATTAGCTTCATTTCGTTTGGTAGTATTGTAAAATGTTCAATCAGTTCGTCCAGTTCCCAATTTCGTTTCATAAGATCCCCTTCAAAATAAAGTTCCTAAAATGGTGAGAATCGGAACATAGTAGTTGAAGCTACTATTTATTACCATATAGCATCCAAATACATCGAAGTTCCATTTACAAAAATTTTGTCGGAACTTTATATTAGGTACCACTTTTGTTTAACGATATTGGAAGTTGAGAACTCAGATTTGTATTGCGTTCACTTTGGGTCAAATATAAAATGTAACTATTGTTACATTTTATGTCGTCGATAGAGGAGGAACTATTATGAGTGAACCAATTAAAAAGTCTGATACCGCTGTACAGCTTCAAGATGCAACGTATTCTCTTTGGCAACTTGTTCTTTACTTTTTAAAGCTTGGAACCATTGGGTTCGGGGGACCTGTTGCTCTCGTGGGTTACATGTTTCGGGATCTCGTGGAAAAGCGTCGCTGGATATCCGAATCCGATTACAAAGACGGTCTTGCTTTATCCCAGCTTGCTCCGGGTCCTTTAGCGGCACAATTGGGATTTTATCTCGGATACGTTCATTACAGCGTTCTTGGGGCTACTCTCGTGGGGATTGCATTCGTTCTACCTTCATTCTTAATGGTCGTGGCTTTAGGATGGGCTTACGCCGCATTTGGCGGTTTGACTTGGATGCAAGCCGTGTTCTACGCTGTCGGGGCGAGCGTCATCGGGATTATCGCTTTTAGCGCGTACAAACTCACATCGAAAACGATCGGCAAGGATTGGCTGCTTTGGGCAATTTTTTTGGTGGTAGCTGTTTATACGGTTGTTACCGAAACAGAGGAAGTGATCATGTTTTTGGCAGCCGGAATCTTATATTGGCTGGTAAAGGCTCCGCCCAAAGGTTTAAAATGGAGAAACATGGGATTTATCGGTCTTGCCGAACCCGCGAAAAACGCGTTGGGTGCTGTTCAAGCAACGGACTCGGGAACTCTTTGGAACATCTTCACTTTCTTCACAAAAGCGGGAGCTTTCGTTTTTGGAAGTGGTCTCGCAATCGTTCCCTTCCTTTTCTCCGGAGTGGTCAAAGAATACCAGTGGTTGACGGACCATCAGTTCCTCGACGCGGTGGCGGTCGCAATGATCACACCGGGACCGGTCGTGATAACGACCGGATTTATCGGGTATCTGGTGGCTGGATTCCCGGGAGCGAGTATCGCGGCGCTCGCGACGTTCCTGCCGGCTTATTTGCTAACCATTATTCCTGCGCCTTTCTTTAAAAAGTACGGAAAACGTCCAGGAATCAACGCTTTCGTAACGGGCGTGACAGCGGCTGCTACGGGAGCGATAACGGGAGCTGTGATTGTGCTTGGCAAACGGTCTCTTGTGGATGTCCCAACCGTATCGTTCGCTTTGGCAACACTGTTGCTGCTTTGGAAGAGTAAAAAAGTTTCGGAACCCATAATCGTTCTGGCGGCGTCAATCATAGGTCTAATCGTCTATCCAATTACCCATTAAAAAGCGGGGAGGGGTTCCCTTGCAGACTTGGATGTCGCTTTTCTACAAACTCCCGCCCGAGCCGACGTCGAAACGGGTGTATGTCTGGCGGAAACTCAAACGACTCGGCGCGATTTTGCTGCACGACGCGGTTTGGATCCTGCCATCGACGCCCCGAACCTTGGAACAGTTTCAATGGTTGGCGGCGGAGATCGCGGAAATGGGCGGGGAGGCTTATTTAACGGAATCCCGGTTTGTGTTGACGGGGCAGGAAGAGGCGCTGAAAAAACAGTTTATCGAGCAGGTCGATAAGGTTTACGCCGAAATCTTGGGTGAACTCGAGAGAGAGGACGCGGACCTCACATCGCTTTCGAAACGGTATCAGCAGGTTCGAACACAAAATTATTTCCAATCGGATCTAGATAAAAAAGTTCGGGAGGCGTTACTATCCGAAAAAGGAGGGATTGAATCGTGAAGTGGGTTACGTGGGAAAACGTTGGGGTTGACCGAATGGCATGCGCATGGTTGATTAAACAGTATATCGACCCGGAAGCCGAGTTTTTGTTCGTTCCGACGGGGCAGAAGCCCCTGCCCGAAGGGGCGGAACCGTTCGACATTCCGGGAGTTCGTTTTACGCACAGGCGAGGGCATTGCACGTTTCACACGATGCTTCGGGAGTTTGACTTGAAAGACCCGATTCTTCATCGAATTGCCCGGATTGTCGACGAGGCGGACACAGTCCAGGATATCGCCTTAGAGCCTGCGGCGCCGGGACTTGACCTGATTTGCCGAGGGATTCGTTCGACTTGCCCCGACGACCATACGGTGCTTGAACGGGGCAGCATCATATACGAGGCTCTTTACGCGCAACTTGCCAAAGAGCCTATTTAATAAGGGGGCACTAAAATGCGTTGGGTAACCCGAAAGAACGCTAATGTTGATCGGATCAAAGGAGAATAACGCGAATATTTCAATGAAAATGGTTTAAGGGAATGGCTTCGGCTATTTCCTTTTTTGTTGTTTAGACGTTGAATAATCCCCCGATTGCCGGTTCTCCTGTACGTAGGAAAAATCCACTTTCTTTATTGAAGACATTGGAAAGCGTACGAATTTGTTGGCGGTACTTGATTTACAATAATTACCATGCGTTTGCGGTTGGTGTCATCGACGCTGGTACTACCCCAAGAGGCAATGCCTTATATGGTATAAGAAGTAGTGAAGTCCAACTTTCAAGGAGGCGGATCAAATGAAAAAAGCCCCCAATTTGGTTGTGGTTATTAAATACGGTTAGATAAGTTTATTTTCAATATCCTCTAATTGCTTCAAACATTGTTTGTAACTTTTTTCGTTAAAAGGTATGCACTGATAACGTGATTGATGACTTATAAATTCTAAACGCATATATATCTTACCTATCGGTTTAAGTTCAGATACCATTGCAATATATTTTTTCCTCTGGTCGTGATTTTCAGACGATTTGTTTAACTTCGAAACAATTATGTATTCGACTAAATGAACCGCAGCATAAAATGTGATAGTTACCATCCAATCCCACGGGGGAGGTGATAAAGTAGCTAGGTTACCAAGAAGAGCGCGGTTTCGCTTATATTGGTCGAAATGATCGCTTGCAGTAGCCATCCCCTTTGTGCCCCCTACTCTAACATTCAACCGCCCCTTCAGGTAATCTGCTAGGAGAAAAATAATCAACGAAAAGTGGACGAATTTCAAAGGAGTAATTCGGATTTTCTTCAAAAAGATCCCAGTAAATATCAGCAAAATAAAACGTAGTCTCGGGTTCGTCATCATTTGTTACAACAACAAAGTAGTCCTTGCCACCAGAATGATAGTGGTACATAGAAACCACCTTATCATCATCCCGCAGTCTTTTAACAATGCGAGCTTGATTGTTATTCCAGACTTTCACCCGAACATCACCGCCCACGGATACTCTTTTTTTATCAGGTATACGTGATCCAGTATGTACATATTCTATTGAATCCATACTAAATTCTTTGGTAGCAGCTACTTCTACAACATCCAAATGACCATCTCTCCTAACTCCAACCACCTGTGCGTTTAAATTTATTGCTGCCTTAACCCAATCTTTTGGATTGGGGCCTATAGGTTGGGTTTTTATTATCTGCTCTTTAGATGTTGTCATTTTTTCACCTACTCCCCGTAATTCGCTAATATCCACTTAGCCATGTTTACGGCTTGTTCTTTTGACATCGTAACCGTGCATTTTCGTTCTCGGTGAATATCCACTCTATCACTTGGTCGATTATACTCGGTTTGTTCCGTTTCTTCGTAATAAATCTTTTCTGTCACCATAAAAGGTTCGATGTATTCTTCGTAAAAATCTATTACGATCTCTGATTGAGGGGTATGTTGAACAAAAGACAAATTTGCAAAAACTCTTAAATATTTGTCACTATCTTTGTTGTGATAGACAATTCTATAATTATGAGACACATAAATCCCCCCCACTCAATAACTTGGAGACTTGTCCTTATTTTGTAAGTTGATTATACGCATACTTTTTAATAAACAGCAAGTTCCAATTAAGCTATTAATTAATTCGTTAGAAGTAGGTCTTATGCCTTCAAGCGAAACCCGGACCAAGCCGGGGTTTCGTCTTTCTTCGGATTCGTAAACGCCGTCCATACAGCAAGCCGATGGTAACTAACAAGGAAGTTCCCGAACTTCCCCTAAGACCCCGTGCTCTGATACTGCCGGATTCCCCAGCGCCACATCCATAGCGCCAACAGGCTGAGGATTACGGCCACAAGGGGCGAAGAGTAGGCCAGAATCGGGGAATCCCCCGCCTTGTCCCATTTGCCCAGCAGCAGCAGGCTTGGGTAGTAGTTCATGAAGGCAAAGGGCAGGATGAACGTCACGATTGCTTTCACGCCCCGGTTAAACATATCCAGCGGGTATTGCTGCACCAGATTGAAGCTGAACTGGGTGGCCGCGTTTACAATCGCCCGGGAGCGGGATGTTTTAAAAGCGATGGCCGACATCATCAGAATCAGGGAGACCTCAACTGCAGTGGAAGCCGGTACAATCAGCGCAAACCACCCCCACACGGCGGGAGACCAGTCCAGACCCAGGTTCTGATAAGCAAGCGTCAACATCGTGGAAGACAGGATCAGGTCTCCGACCCCCATGTAATGCACTTCCCGCCCCAGGAACTGGAGCAGCGGGGAGGCGGGGCGCGTCAGGAACCCGTCAAAGGTGCCCTGCACGATATAATCATCCAGGAACGTAATCTGCCGGAAAAAAATCGCCCGGAAACTATGGCCGAGCAGCCACAGGTTATACAGGAACACGATCTCCCAGAAGGTCCACCCGTTCAAGTTTTCAAACCGCTGCAGCAGAACCCATGTTGTCCCCAGAGTAGCTCCGTTAAGTACGAATACGCCCAGAATCCCCATCAAAAAATCGGCCCGGTACTGCAAGCGGGACAGGATGGAAGCCCGGATCATGGTCAGATAAACGCGAAATGCATGCATTTGATTATCCCCCCTGTACCACAAGCTGCCGGTGAACTTTTGTCCATAAAAGCCTTACGATGGCATAGAGAACGACACTCCAAACGGCTTGCTGAAGCACTGCCTGCCACACGGCATCACCGCCAAGCTTCCCGACATAGATGGAAAGCGGCGTGTAGAAAATGGCTTGAAACGGAAGCCACAGAATGATCTTCTGCATCCATTCCGGATACAGCCAGAGGGGGATCAACTGCCCAGACAAGAATCGGAACATGGCCCAGTAGACAAAGAAGAACCCGACCAGGTCCATGGTTTTGAAAGAAATAAAACCAAACAGGAAGTTGCAGAAGAACAGGATCAGCCAGGAAAAAACAAGACTCAGCAAAAACCAGCCAAACTGACCGATGCTGCCTGGTTCCGTCAGATCAAACAGCAGGTAGGCGGCAACGGTTGGCGGAATTACGTAAAACACGATGCGCGCCATGGTTTCGCCCGAGAAGCGAAGCAGCATGTGAGAAGGGAAATCCACCGGACGCAGCAGGTCGTTGGTGATCATCCCGGTCTTGATCTGATTGGCAAGGTACTGGTGCGGTCCGATCTCGGTTGTCAGAATCCGGTCGAGGATCATCCCCATCACCGCGTAGGTAATCATGGCTTCCAGTGTGACGGACCCAAAGATGTGCGGCGCTTGCCCGTACAGGACACGCCAGAGGGTCATAACAACAAAGACCTGAACGAACAGGGCAAACATCTCCGACCAGAAGTTGAGCCGGTAAGCGGACAAATTGAGAAACCCCTGTCGGCTAAACATCCAGAAGAGCTGCATGCTGCGCCTCCTTCTTCCGTTCCAGTCCCGCTTCGTAGATTTGGCGGACGACCGATTCGATTTCCGGTTCTTCCACCGTCAGATCCCGAATCCGGTGCGTGCGTGCCAATTCCAGCATGAGCTGGGAGGCAGAGATTTGCTCTTTGTCAAAAGACAGCCAGATGCGGCTCCCTTCCTGCCGCACAAGGCTGGCGTAAGGCAGATCCAGGCCCACGGGATCAAACTCGTCCTCCAATTCAATCACCAGGGTGCGCTGGCTGCCGAAACTATTTTTCAACTTGTCTATGGAACCGTCATAGAGAATCTGGCCGTCATCGATGATCATGACCCGCTGGCAGAGCTTTTCGATGTCGGTCATGTCATGGGTGGTGAGCAGCACCGTGACTTTCCGCTCCCGATTGATCTCCCGGATAAAGGTGCGGAGTTTTTCTTTTGCCAGAACATCAACGCCGATGGTGGGTTCGTCCAGGAAGAGAATCTCCGGGTCATGCAGCAGCGCCGCTGCCAGGTCGGCCCGCATCCGCTGCCCCAGGGACAACTGCCGGACAGGCGTATTCTCAAATTCGTGCAGATCCAGCAGTTCCCGGAACAGATCCAGGTTCCGCTTATAGGTTTCATTGGGGATCCGGTACATGGTCTTGAGCACCCGGAAGCTTTCGATGGCCGGAATGTCCCACCAGAGCTGCGTCTTCTGGCCGAACACAACCCCTATGTTTTGGGCATGTTCTTTCCGTTGGGCATGCGGTACAAGCCCTGCTACCCGGACTTCACCCGCTGTGGGGACGAGAATCCCCGTCAGCATCTTGATGGATGTGGACTTGCCGGCCCCGTTGGGACCGATGTAGCCCACCAGCTCCCCTTTGTCGACCTGAAAACTGATATTGTTTACGGCTGTGTGAACGGAATACTCGGTATTCCACAGGTTCCGGATGGAGGCAAAGGGGCCTTTTTTCGGAATCAGCCGTTTGAATTCTTTACGTAATTGGGACACCTTGATGATTGGCATGGATTCACCACCTTCAAAGCTTTCTGTCAGAACGATTCTATCATAGTCAACGGGATTTTGTACGTGTTTGGGAACACATTACCGGGATGGGTATAATTGGGATGAACCGGAGAGGTGTGGGGAACAATCGGAATGACCCGTATGGGAATCCCGGTAAGGAGGGCATGCGATGGGAGACTTGTACGTTCATGTGGGAGGCACGATCACCGGGCATGATGTCAAGCGGTTGGCTCGCATTCTGCCGGAGATTGACCGAAACGAAGAGCTTGCCATTGTAATGGAAGCATCCGACTCCATCCAGGCGGACGCGTTGACGGAACTGCTGGATCGGGAAGGATTCGACCATTATCCGAAGGGTGGGCATCACGACGGGTTCGCCATTGTTGCCCGACGGAAACACTAACCCATACGGGCCAGCCCGGCATCTCTCGGTGCCGGGCATCCCATCAACCTGTTCACTCGGGTATTCCGGAAAACAGGTCAGCGACCGTTTTCGGGTTCTGGGGAAGTCCCGCTTGGTCATGCCGGTTGGGAACGCCCAGCCGGTGGGCCAGTTCCTCGCCCATTTCCTCCATCTGTTTCCGACCCAGCTGCTCCAGTGCTTTTCTCCGGATTTGAAAGCGTTGGCCGGTTCGTATGAACTTGTCTGGTCTTCTTCCATTCGTTTTTATCCTAATCCCTCCCTGCCGGTTTTCACCTAGTGTTTGCCAAAATCGGCAGGGTTAGGCAATTGTCGGGATGCCTAAGATTTCAACCGTTCCAGGATGGATCGGTCGGGAGTCACATAAAGGGTTTTCTGCGCTTCATACAGCACCATGCCCGGCTTGGCACCGTTTGGCTTCCATACATGTTTGATGAGGGTATAGTCTACGGGAACATGACTTGACTCCCGGGCTTTCGAGAAGTAGGCCGCCAGTTGGGCCGCTTCCAGCAGGGTGGTTTCGGGTACTTCCTTCGATCTGATGACCACGTGGGAGCCCGGAATGTCTTTCGTGTGAAGCCAGGTATCGGCAGAATGGGCCAGCTTCATCGTGAGATAGTCGTTCTGTTTGTTGTTTTTGCCCACGAAGATGTCGATGCCATCGCTGGAGCGAAACCGTTCCGGTTGGATGGCGGCCTGTTTTTTCCTGTGTCCGCCCGGTTTCTTGGTCGGCTTGAGAATGCCTTCCTGTTCCAGTTCCTCCCGGATCTCCTCCAGATCCGAAAGATCTGCCGTTGAAATCATCTGCAGCACGCTTTCCAGGTAGACGATCCGGTCTTCTGTTTGCCGGATCTGTTCCTCAAGGATGGGGACCGATTTTTTCACCTTGTTGTATTTCTTGAAGTAGGCTTGGGCGTTCTCCTGGGGAGACAGCTGGGGATCGAGCGGAATTGCAATCTCGGGCATGTCCTCTTCGTAAAAATTGATCACCCGCGCTTCCGTCTGCCCCTTCTCCAATTGGTGCAAGCTGGCGGTAAGCAACTCTCCCCAAATCCTATACTTGTCCGCTTCGCTGGATTCCTCAATGTTTTCTTTAAACTTGGCGATCTTGTTCCGATCTTTCTCCAGCTCTGTCTCCAGAATCCGTTCGATGTCGCCCGCTTTCTGGCGCAGGGTGTCCCGCCAGGATTTCTCCTCGTAGAATTGCTCCATGCAAGCGGAGATGCTGCCCCATTGCTGTACGATTCCCGGGACATGGGCCAGTGGGATTGCCGAGAACGCTTTGGGCTTATCGCTTTGATCAAGGACCAGAGTCGGTGTGTATTTGCGCTGTTTCAGCGGTTCGATAAAGTGTTCAAAGATTTGCCACTCTTTGTGGGGTGCCGGGGCACTGCCATTGGCCGTTTCGGGTTCCGTCCGTTCAGCGTGGTCGGCCAGATCGTTCTGTTCCACCCGATAAGCAAGTTCACGCCCAATCAACGGAGATACGCCGCTGTATGTGTTGACCAGGAATTTCTCAAAGGGGCTGGGGTTCTCCTTACGTTTTGCAAGAAAGCCGGACTTGGTCTCCTGGAAGGGGGAGATTTTGTCCTGTTCCGGCGGTGCCACGTATTGGCGGCCCGGGAGGACTTCCCGGTGGCGGCTTGTCCCGAAGTTGACATGAACGATTCCGTCGAGGATTCGTTGTGTCTCGGGGTCGATCAGGATCATGTTCGAATGGCGGCCCATGATTTCGACCACCAGTTGTTTCTCCGTCACATCACCGAGTTCGTCCCGGTTCTCCACTTGAATTCGCAGGATTCGCTCGTTGTCAACCTGTTGAATGCCGGTGATCCGCCCGCCTTCAAAGTGCTTTCGAAGCAGCATGCAGAACATCGGCGGTTCGGCCGGGTTCTGTCCTTTGTACCGTTCTGTCAGGTATATGCGGGGGAAAGCCGGGTTTGCGGAGATGAGCAGCCGGTAATTTCGGCCCTGGTTCCGTACAATCAGCAGAAGGTCGCGAGGCAGCGGCTGGTAGATTTTGTCCACACGGCCGCCGACTATGGTTTGGTTCAGTTCGTGGGTCAAAGCCCTCAGCACAATTCCATCCAGCGCCATGGTTCCGCACCTCCTTCAGTCTCTCCCAAAGTATACGGGGAGGTTGGGGGTTCGTCAAACAGAACCTGGTAATGGAATTACATAGCAAAATAAAGAGCGCCATCCTCATGCTTCTTTCTGCAGAAGGATCGGCGCTCTTCAGCTTTCCGGTTGTTGACAATCTGTGTTTGAGGCTTCCGATTCCAGACATTGCGATGCAATGTTGGATCGAGGCTGCCTTCCCGAACTTTTTTCAAGCGGGACCGTTTTGCTTTTGACTTTGACAAGGTGAACACCTCTCAATATGATGGTAATGGGCCGGATAAAAGGTCCTCTTTTCAAGTGGTGGTAGGACTCTTTATAGGAGCCGGAGCTAGATGGAGTCGATCCTTTTTGATTATGTTAACAGACTCGAAATAGCCTCGCAACTCTTGAAATAGGTGATTTTCAAGCACTAATTTGCTGCTTTGAAATTAGGATTTCAAGAATAGGAGATTTTCGGGTACCTATTTGAGGGGTAGGTACTATCGGGGAGCATAAATGTGATCTAATAAGAACCTTGGAATCCCTTATTCGGAAAACAGTAGCCTATCGGCACGAAATAGAGGGTCTGTGGCCCGTTATTTTCCCATCGGGGATGATTAGCGGCACTGGGTGCCGTTATCTCCACAGCCGGGGATGATTAGCGGCACTGGGTGCCGTTATCCCGATAGCCGAGGATGATTAGCGGCACTGGGTGCCGTTATCTCCACAGCCGGGGATGATTAGCGGCACTAGGTGCCGTTATCTCCACAGCCGGGGATGATTAGCGGCACTGGGTGCCGTTATCTCCACAGCCGAGGGTGTTTAGCGGCACTGGGTATCGTTATCCCGATAGCCGGGGATGATTAGCGGCACTGGGTGCCGTTATCTCGACAGCCGGGATGAGTAGCGGCACCGGGTGCCGCTATCTCCTCAGCCGAGGATGATTTGATCGTTATATAACGAATTACTTTCCCTCGAAAAGCAAGTATGCTATAATGAAACCAGAACAAACGTTTGTGTCCAGGCACCACATTTAACCGGATTGGAGAGGTATTTGTGGAAGAAGTTTTGAAAGCAATTGCCAAGTTAAGTGACAAGCTCGAGGAAATGGACAACAAGATCAACGATTTGGACAGCAAGTTCAACGTATTGGACAACAAGTTTAACGTATTGAGCGACAAAGTTGACGACATGGGCAGAATTCTCGGCGACAGACTCTCTGCTGTTGAAAACCGATTGTCATCTCTTGAGTATAAGGTTGAGTCCTTAGAGGCCAAGGTTGATTCGGTTGATAGGCGTTTAACAGAAAAAATTGATCGTTTGTATGATCAGTTTGACTACATGAAAACGAAGATCTATGACCACGATTATGAAATCGCAAGATTGAAAGTTCGTTAAACTTACATCCCCGTTGCGTCAGAGTGACGGGGTTTCTGTATTATGGCGAGGAAATACATATTTTGGGAGGTAACCGATGAATTCATTGGAACAGAATCTGGAGAAATATGCTGAACTCATTGTCAAAACAGGAGTCAATATCCAAGAAGGGCAGACCCTGGTCATTAACGCGCCGCTTCCTTCTTTGGAACTCGTTCGCAAGATCGCAAAGAAAGCATACGAAGCCGGGGCCAAGAACGTTCACGTAGAATGGTCGGACGATGAGTTGACGAAAATCAAGTATCAACTCGCCCCTGATGAAGCGTTCAACGAGTTCCCGATGTGGAAAGCGCAAGGATATGAAGAGATGACGCTGCACGGGGCTGCTTTCCTGTCGATCTACGCCCCGAACCCGGATCTGCTTAAAGATGTTGACCCGAAGAGAGTTGCAACAGCCAGCAAGACAAGCGCAGCCGCTCTTCATAAGTATA
Source organism: Effusibacillus lacus (assembly GCF_002335525.1). Classification (NCBI taxonomy): domain Bacteria; kingdom Bacillati; phylum Bacillota; class Bacilli; order Caryophanales; family Alicyclobacillaceae; genus Effusibacillus; species Effusibacillus lacus. Next base: position 73,880 of record NZ_BDUF01000057.1, on the reverse strand, counting down.
GGAGTTACCTGATGGCGGACAAAACCCCTTGGTCCATTATTGCCGTCCCAACCTCCGAGTGGGCACAGAAAATTTTTCCCGATCTCTTGCAAGAAGAGGCCGCAGCAAAACTCTGGGACACCATCTTCTATGTCACCCGGGTCGATCAGGAAGACCCTGTCCAGGCATGGCGGGAACATAACGTCCGGTTGGCGCAAACGAAAGACTATTTGAACAAGAAACAATACAAGAGTCTTATCTTTGAAGCAACTGGCACAAACCTGACGATCGAGCTGCCGGAAAACCATTATTGGCAGGGCGGTTCCACCGTCAGTGAGAAAGGCATCCGGTTCAATCCCAACATCCCGACCGAAGAAGTGTTCACCATGCCCCATAAAGATGGTGTAAACGGGATTGTCCGAAGTACCAAGCCGCTCAATTACGGAGGGAAAATCATCGACCAGTTCTCACTCACCTTTAAGGATGGAAAAGTCGTTGATTTCAATGCGGAAACCGGCTATGAAACACTGGAACATTTGCTGGAGATGGATGAAGGAGCCAAGCGGTTGGGGGAGGTTGCCCTTGTTCCGTACCATTCTCCCATCTCGTTGACCAATTTGATTTTTTTCAACACTTTGTACGACGAGAATGCAGCAAGCCATCTGGCGCTGGGGGAAGCCTATCCGTTTAACTTGCAAGGCGGGACGGAGATGTCGAAAGAAGTACTTACGAGCCGGGGTGCAAACTCCAGTCTGGTTCATGTAGACTTCATGATTGGCTCTCCGGATATGAACATTGACGGGGTTACGAAAGACGGGAAGCGGGAGCCGATCTTCAGAAACGGGGATTGGGCGATTGGGACGTTGAGGTAGAAAGTTGCCATCTGGGTGTTCGAATAAGGACAAGCCGCTCCGCGCTGGACAGGTCATTTTCCCAGTAGGTCAAGCATAGACATGACTAGGGACAAACGATACGGCGAAGGGGTGGCGCTCGGTGCAAAAGACCAACTGGCATACGCTGGGCGTTCCGGAAAGTTTCCAGCTGTTGGAGACGACTGCGAACGGCCTTACATGGAAAGAAGCGGAACAGCGACGGCTGCGGTACGGAGAAAACCGTTTGTCCGAAGGGGAACAAGTCTCCCTCCTGTCTCTGTTTCTCAACCAATTCAGGGACTTTATGGTTCTTGTCCTGATGGCCGCAACTCTGATATCAGGGCTGCTTGGCGAATATACGGATGCCATTACAATTATTGCCATTATCTTTGTGAATGGGATTCTGGGATTCCTGCAGGAAGTCCGTGCGGAGAGATCCCTGGCTTCACTGAAACAACTGGCTGCCCCGACCGCCCACACGGTGCGTGACGGGAAGAAAGCGACAATTCCCGCTTCCGACCTTGTGCCTGGCGACATCGTTTATTTGGAGAGTGGAGACCGGGTCCCGGCAGACCTGAGATTGCTCAAGTGCCAGTCACTTGAGATTGAAGAATCCTCTCTCACCGGGGAGTCACTGCCGGTTGCCAAGACCAGCGAAGTAGTGGATGATCCGCATGCGGGTCTTGGGGATCGCCGCAATATGGCCTACATGGGAACGATGGTGACCCGTGGCAAGGGGATCGGGGTTGTGGTGGCAACCGGAATGGATACGGAGATGGGCTTGATTGCCGATCTGATCCAAACGGCCGAAGACACGGAGACCCCGCTGCAGCGGCGATTGGAACAGTTGGGCAAAATTCTTGTCTATGTGGCCCTTGCCATCACGGTTGTGGTGGTTGTTACCGGGATTCTGCACGGTCATGGCATTTATGAGATGTTCCTGGCCGGGGTATCCCTGGCGGTGGCCGCCATACCGGAGGGGCTGCCTGCCATTGTGACCATTGCGCTGGCCCTGGGCGTGCAGCGAATGATCAAACGCCGCGCGATTGTGCGAAAACTTCCCTCAGTCGAGACACTGGGGTGCGCCACCGTGATCTGCTCCGACAAAACCGGGACACTGACCCAGAACATGATGACTGTGCAGCAGGTGTGGGTGAACGGGCAATATTACGATATTACGGGCAACGGATTTGAACCGGAAGGGGAATTCCAACTCTCCGGCAAAAAAGTCGACCCCGGCAAACGTGCAGACCTGAAGCGTTTGCTTGAAATTGCGGTGTTATGCAATAATGCCGAACTGGTGAATGAAACCGGGGATCCCAGGCAGGAGGCGCGTTGGACCGTTTATGGGGATCCCACCGAAGGAGCCTTGTTGGTGCTGGCGGCGAAAGCAGGCTGCACACCCGAACAGATGGCCCGGATCGAAGAACGTCTGGATGAACTTCCCTTTGATTCCAATCGAAAAATGATGTCGGTTCTGACACGAAACCAGGCTGGCCAGATGCAGCTCCTGACAAAGGGAGCGCCGGATGTCCTGCTTGACCGGTGCAGCCACATGCTGATTGACGGAAAGGCCGTTCCAATGAGCGCTTCCTTGCGGAAAGCCGTCATGCAGGCAAATGAGTCCATGGCGGCTGGCGCTCTGCGAAACCTTGGAATTGCCTATCGGCCCATTACGGACCCGAAACAGATAAGTGTGGCAGACCCTGAAAAAGGCCTGGTGTTCCTTGGACTGCTGGGCATGATCGATCCACCGCGCCCCGAAGTGTATTCGGCCATTGCCAAATGCAAACGGGCAGGAATCAAGACAGTCATGATCACCGGCGACCATCAGGTGACAGCCGAGGCCATTGCACGCCAGATCGGTATTCTTCCCACTGGGGGTCAGGTGATCAACGGAAAGCAGTTGGAAGCCATGTCGGACCGGGAACTGACAGAACGGGTGGAAGACATCTATGTGTATGCCCGTGTGTCTCCGGAGCATAAGCTCCGGATTGTCAAAGCTCTCCAAAAAAACGGCCATGTGGTGGCAATGACCGGCGACGGTGTAAACGACGCCCCGGCGATCAAAACGGCCGATATCGGAATCTCCATGGGACGCAGCGGCACGGACGTGGCGAAAGAAGCGTCCGCACTGGTTCTGGCGGATGACAATTTTGCCACCATTGTGGCAGCCATCGAGGAAGGACGCGGCATCTATGATAACATCCGCAAGTTTGTCCGCTATCTTCTGGCATCCAACGTGGGGGAAATTCTCGTCATGTTCCTGGCCATGCTGGCAGGTCTTCCGTTACCGTTGCTGCCCATCCAGATTTTGTGGGTCAATCTGGTGACAGACGGTCTCCCGGCCATTGCTCTCGGGGTGGATCCGGCAGAGAGGAATATCATGCAGAAGCGCCCACGCAATGTGAAGGAAAGCATCTTTGCACGGGGCGTCGGTTGGAAAATCGTAACGCGCGGTGTGTTGATCGGGGTTTGCACTTTGGCTGTCTTCTGGCTGGCCTACTCGGAAGACCCGAGCCATCTGATTAAAGCTCAGACTATGGCCTTCGCAACATTGGTCATGGCGCAGTTAATTCAGGTGTTTGACTGCCGGAGCGTGGAAGGCGGGATCTTCTCCCGCAATATCTTCGAGAATCCCTGGTTGATCCTTTCGGTCATTGTGTCCGCGCTGCTCCTGGTCGGGGTGATTTACATCGAGGCCATGCAGCCGGTCTTCAAGACCGTTCCGCTCAACATTTGGGACTGGGTGATTGTTATGGTGGCGTCAGGAATCCCGACCTTCTCGCTGGCTGCGCGACGCACGGCCAACCGCATGGTGAAGCGTTCCCGTGTTGCTTACAACAGGTAATGTTTCAGAAAGGAAGAAAAAGAGCATCTTTCCTTGTCAGGGAAGGTGCTCTTTTCATATCGAAGACAAAACATCTTTATTACTACGGTACTTTGATGGAATTACTGCAGTACTTTGTTGGAATAAGGAAAAAGCCGTTTTGGCACAAATGGTACTTGTCGTCCCCTCTTTTCACAAATAACGGTTTATGGGAACCTTATTTCCCGGTTTTTCTGGTATATTTTTCATATAGCGGATTAAGAGGTATCTTTTTTTGAAGGTACAGTGCAAATATAGGCAAAACAGGGCAGTCAAAGAACAATAAGAGCTTACGAATCCGTTATAATGAATTTCCAAAAAGAAACTGAGCGAATAAAGGCATGAAAGTCCGTTATTTGATTCATAGAAAAATTTGTACGGGGCTGTCCATCAACTATACCGGTTTGTGATCAAAACCGGAAAAGAACTTATCAATAGTCTAAGGAGCTTATCACCAATTGTACTGGTGAGAGTCCTTTGCAAATCAGTCCCGGCGGAAGCCCCGATTATTCAAAAGAAAACCGCAGTTCTCCCGATGCCTCATCAAAATCGACCACCAGGTCCTGAACATTCAAATCCCAAAGGTCGTCCTCCATGTAGAAGGTCATGCCGTCTACCACGGTACTGATCCCGACAGCGTGCGGGGTATCTTTGGCCACGCCTAGAGAAAAACCGCTTTGTACGGTGCTGCACCCGCCGTAGCGGGCAAAGAATCTTATAGAATCCCCCGGTTGTGCATCCATTTCCTGCTTGAACCAATCGACGGCTCCCTTGGTAATTGATATATTCATATAAGGGCACCTCCTGATCAACATTGTACCCCGTCCAACAGAGATATTGTAAGAAAACATGAGTAAAACTTGTCTAAAAGCACCGATTTACAGTAAAATAGGATGAACGGAAAGAAGGGATACCCATTGATCAGAAGCATGACCGGATACGGTCGTGGAGAATCCGTTGCGGAAGGATACCGGGCGGTGGCGGAGCTGAAGGCTGTTAACCACCGGTATGCGGAGATCAATGTCCGCATGTCCCGGGATCTACTGGCGTTTGAGGAACTGGTTAAGAAACTGATAGCCGACAAGATCCGTCGGGGACGGATTGAAGTATACATAACACTTGAGCGGTTATCCGGAAACGTGCCGGCCATTGCGGTGAATCAGGAACTGGCTGTCGAATTGAAGGCAACCGCTGACAAACTGGCGCAAGAATTGGGAGTTGAATCGGATCTGACAATCGCACAACTTCTTCAAACAGAGGGAGTTGTGACAATTCGGGAAGCGGACACTGACCCCGAACTGGTCGAGCGTGTGCTTGCCGATGCGGTTTCGGAAGGTGTTGGAAATCTGCTTGCTATGAGAACCCGAGAGGGGGAGCAGTTGTCGACCTACTTCTTGAACCGCCTTGCCAAGCTTTCTGACCTGGCGGATCAGGTAACGGAACGTGCGCCTCAAGTTATAGAAGATTACAGGGAACGTCTTAAGAAACGATTGCAGGAATGGATTGACGGGCAAATTGAAATAGACGAGTCCCGTTTCCTGACGGAAGTTGCGCTGTTTGCAGAACGTGCCAACATTGATGAAGAGTTGGTGCGGCTGAAAAGCCACATCGGCCAGTTCCAAGCCACCCTGACATTGGCGGACCCAGTCGGCAGGAAACTGGATTTCCTGGTGCAGGAAATGAACCGCGAGGTGAATACCATAGGTTCCAAAGCCAACGATCTGGTGCTTTCCCGACTGGTCGTGGAAGCCAAGAGTCTGCTGGAGCAGATCCGGGAACAGGTGCAGAATGTTGAGTAGTGCAGATCGATGAATCGTGCAAAATGTTGTTAGAAATAAGGAGGAAATCCAGTGAGCATCAAATTGATCAACATCGGGTTTGGCAATATCGTGTCAGCAAACCGAATCATCTCCATCGTGTCGCCTGAGTCGGCACCCATCAAGCGTATTATCCAGGAAGCACGGGATCGCGGAATGCTGATTGACGCTACATACGGAAGAAGAACACGCGCGGTCATTATCACGGACAGTGACCATATCATACTGTCTGCCGTTCAGCCGGAGACGGTTGCCCACCGCCTGGTAGCCAAAGACAACACACAAGACGACGAAGAATAGGGGTATTTCCATGGTTCAGAAAGGGCTGCTGGTCGTTTTGTCCGGTCCATCCGGTGCAGGCAAAGGGACTGTGTGCAAAGCGTTGGCTCCGGTTATGCCGGACATGGGGTATTCTATTTCGTGCACTACGCGACAGCCGCGCGAAGGAGAAGTGGAAGGGGTCAACTACTTCTTCAAAACCAGAGAAGAATTCAAACGGATGATGGAACAGGACGAACTGTTGGAGTGGGCGGAGGTATACGGAAACTATTACGGCACACCGCTTCACTATGTGGAAGAACAAATTGCAATGGGCAAGAACGTTCTGCTTGAGATCGAAATGCAGGGCGCCATGCAGGTCAAGAAGAAATATCCGAACGGAGTGTTCATCTTCCTGATCCCTCCGTCGCTTGAAGAATTGAAGAAGCGAATCCTCGGAAGGGGCACCGAAACGGAAGAATCGTTCAATCTCCGGTTTGGAGCAGCCGCCGGGGAGATGAAATATATCAACGAATACGATTATGTCGTCGTGAATGATGAAGTGGAAAAAGCGGTTGACCGGATAAGGTCCATCATCACGGCCGAACTGTGTTCCGTCAAGAGGAACCGGGAATATTACAACAAGTTGATTCAGGAGGGACAAAAGAATGCTGTATCCTTCGATTGATGCTTTGATGGAAAAGGCGGACAGCAAATATTTTCTGGTGGTGGCGGCTGCAAAGCGGGCCCGTCAATTGCAGGAAGGCGCCGAACGCCGGGTACATGTCCATACCAACAAGCATGTGACGGTTGCTTTGAATGAGATTTTTCAAGACAAGGTCAGATACGTCCGAACCAAAGAAGGGATCAAATAAAGTGGAAACAACCTGACCGGGTTGTTTCTTTGTTTTGTTTTGATGAGACTGACCGGAAGGAGTGAACGGCGTGAAGGACAAAGTGATCCTGGTGGGGGTATCGGGCGGAATCGCTGCCTACAAAGCGGCCGGGCTTTGCTCCGCACTCGTCAAAGAGGGTGCGGAAGTCCATGTGATCATGACCGAATCGGCAATGAAATTTGTGACTCCGCTGACCTTTCAGAGTCTGGTGAAGAAGCCGGTTGTCACAGACATATTCACAGAACCGGATCCGGCAGAAATAAGCCATATTGCGCT
>NZ_BDUF01000057.1:56381-66838 GCF_002335525.1 Effusibacillus lacus | reverse complement strand
GGCTGACAAAGCGGATCTGATGGTGGTGGCGCCTGCAACCGCCAATGTGATTGCGAAAGCCGCTTGCGGACTGGCTGACGACATGCTGACCACGACCCTGCTGGCAACCCGTGCTCCTGTGTTGTTTGCTCCGGCCATGAATGTGAACATGTACAACAATCCGATTGTGCAGGAGAACCTTTCCCGTTTGCGGAGCCGGGGATATCTGACAGCCGAACCCGGGGAAGGGCCGCTTGCCTGCGGCTATACAGGCAAAGGGAGATTGCCGGAACCGGAAGAGCTGGTTGAGATCATCCGGGAGTTCTTTGCCCGCAGTCAGGATATGAAAGGCCTGAACGTGCTCGTGACTGCCGGAGGAACCCGTGAGCGGATCGATCCGGTCCGGTACCTGACCAACGATTCAAGCGGGAAAATGGGCTTTGCCCTGGCGGAAGCCGCTGCCCGTCGCGGGGCCAACGTGACTCTGGTGGTTGGGAATACGGCGGTAACACCGCCGTCTAACGTAAAGGTCGTCCGGGCGGAATCGGCTCTTGACATGTATCGGGAAGTTATGGAGCGATTGCGGGGCCAGGACGTGGTAATCAAGGCGGCTGCGGTGTCAGATTACAGGCCTTCGGAAACGGCCGGACAGAAGATTAAGAAGACAGAAGACCGCATGACCCTTGAACTTGTTCGAAACCCTGACATCTTGGCGGAGGTTGGGGCCCGCAAGTCTCCCGGACAGGTGATTGTCGGATTTGCGGCGGAGACGACCGAAGTGGAAGCCAACGCCACCGACAAACTTCTTCGGAAGAATGCCGACCTGATCGTAGCCAACGATGTGTCGAGAGAAGGAGCCGGATTTGGAGTCGATACGAACATCGTATCCTTCATCCGCCAGGATCAGCCCCTCCGTCAGCTGCCGCAGATGAGCAAGCGGGATGTGGCGGAAGCGATCCTCAATGAAATCCTGACAATTCGGAAGGACCGGGTATGAGCGGGAAAGTGAAACTTCCGTTTGCCGAAGTAATTGTGGACATACATGCCCGGGAAGTGGACAGGCCTTTCCATTATCGGATTCCTGAGGCCTTTGCCGGACAGGTGCATGTCGGAACCCGGGTGATTGTCCCATTCGGTCCCAGACGTCTCGAAGGGTATGTGATCGGATTTTCAAGCGAACCGGAACCGGATGTCAAAAACATAAAAGAAATACTGGACGTATTGGACGAACAGCCTCCCTTGACGGAAGAGCTGGTGAAGCTGGCTGACTGGATGTCCTACCGGTATCTGTCTTCCAAAGCGGCATCTGTTCAGGCTTTGTTCCCGGCGGGCGTAAGGGCCAGGACATCCGTTCGTCTGACACTGAAGGAAGATGTATGGAACAAGTTAAGGAAGTCAGGATCTGTCGGGATCTCCCCAAAGGAACAGCAGATTCTCGATCTGCTGGCGGAAGGTGCGCCTGTCTACAAAGACAAGCTGCTGAAAGACGCTCCTGGCTTGAAAGCGCCTTTGCAGCGGCTGCTGCGACTGGGGACAGTGGAAGAAAAGCATGAAGTGTCTCAGGCAGTACAGACCCTCTACATAACGGCAGTGAGCTGTACTCTGCGGGAAGCGGATTTTCAGAAAGCGATGGACGAGATTCCGGCTCGGGCTTTCAAACAGAAAGAAGTGGCCCGGTGGATTCGGATGCACGGCCCTTCCATACCGGTCCGCGATGTCCTGCGAGCTACCCATACGACTTATTCCACCATAAACTCGCTGGTCAGGAAAGGAATCCTTGTTCTGTCCCAGGTGGAGGAACGGCGCAATCCTTATGCCAACCGGTTTACGGGTGAAAGGGAACGCCCTCTGGCCCTGACCGGCGAGCAGGAACAGGCTTACCGGCTGATTGCCTCCGCCATGGCAGCAGGGCGGCCGGATCGTATTCTGCTGCAGGGTGTGACGGGAAGCGGCAAGACGGAAATCTATCTGCAATCCATTGCCGCCTGCATGGCACAGGGGCGGAAGGCTATCGTGCTCGTGCCGGAGATTTCTTTGACACCGCAGATGGTGGAGAGGTTCAAGCGGCGTTTTGGAGATGATGTGGCAGTCTTGCACAGCCGGTTGTCCCAGGGGGAACGTTATGACGAATGGAAACGAATCCGCAGGGGAACCGCTTCCATTGTGGTCGGGGCCCGTTCGGCCGTCTTTGCTCCGCTTGAGAACCTTGGACTCATTGTCATTGATGAAGAACATGAACTATCTTATAAACAGGAAGAACAACCGAAATACCACGCACGGGAAGTTGCCTGGCAGAGGGCCCTCCATCATGGGGCCGTGCTGGTACTGGGTTCGGCTACGCCGTCCCTGGAAACAAGGTTTATGATCGAACGGGGCGAAGGAAGAAGAATCCTGCTTCCAACCCGTTTTAACAAAAAGTCGCTACCTACTGTCAGAGTCATCGACATGAGGCAGGAACTGCAGGCAGGCAACCGGTCGATGTTTTCCCGGCCCCTGCATCACTTGATTCTGGACCGGCTGGCCAAACAGGAGCAAATCATTCTGTTCCTCAACCGCAGGGGATACTCCTCTTTCATCCTTTGCCGGAACTGCGGGTATGTGGCACGCTGTCCCGACTGCGACATCTCGCTTACTTATCATAAGGCGCACGGATTTGAGGTTCTCCGCTGCCATTATTGCGGTCATTCGGAACCTTCCGTGTCTCAGTGTCCTTCCTGTAGTAGCCCGCATATCCGTACGTTTGGAACGGGAACCCAGCGGGTCGAGGAGGAACTGAACAAGGTTTTTCCCGCTGCCAGGGTAATCCGGATGGATGTGGACACTACCGGAACCAAGGGAAGTCATGAACGATTGCTGCAGCAGTTTCGGGACGGACAGGCGGACATCCTGCTGGGCACACAGATGATTGCCAAAGGATTGGATTTTCCGCGTGTCTCGCTGGTTGGTGTGATAACGGCGGACACATCCTTGAATCTTCCGGATTTCCGGGCTGCCGAGCGAACGTTTCAGTTATTGACGCAAGTGGCTGGCCGTGCGGGGCGGCATGAGACAGAAGGCGTTGTCCTGGTGCAAACGTATCATCCCGAACATTATGCGATACAATACGCCGTAACCCAGGACTATGAGGATTTTTACCGGCAGGAAATCGAGATCAGGCGCACCCTGGACAATCCGCCTCTTTGTGATCTCGCGGTGTTTACCGCTCAGCACGAGAACCGGGCAGCAGCGGAAAGATGGGTTCGTTCTTTGGAAAAGCGGCTGCGGGCCGAATTTCACACGGCGAGTGTTGCGGAGGTACTGCCTGCTTGTCCGGCGCCCATTCCCAAACTGCAAGGCAAGCACCGGTACCATCTGTGCGTCAAGGTGCGGGATTTTGCAAAAGCACAACCGGTCCTGCTGGCCGGTTATCTGGAATCCTCCAGACTTGCAAGGGAACAGGGCGGAACAATTACAATAGATGTAAACGCTCAAATGATCCTCTAGCCGTCCGGATGCACGGCCGGGATTACTACTTGTTACAATCGATGCAAACACATAACTGATCCTATACGAGGTGGAACAAATGGCGATTCGGATTATTCGCAAAGAAGGTGACCCGGTCTTGCGGGAAACGGCAAAACCGGTAAAGGAAATTACGAAAAACATTCACAAGCTGCTGGATGATATGGCGGAAACGATGTATGACGCCGAAGGGGTCGGACTGGCCGCTCCTCAGGTGGGAATTTCCAAGCGTGTGATTGTGATGGACTGTGGCGATGGATTGATTGAGATGATTAACCCGGAGGTGGTCTCAACAGAAGGTGAGCAGATCGGTCCTGAAGGGTGCCTGTCCATTCCGGGTGTCACAGCCGAAGTGAAACGGGCGAAACGGGTGGTGGCCAAGGGACTGAACCGGCACGGGGAAGAAATCACCGTTGAAGGAGAAGATCTGCTGGCCCGGTGCATCCTGCACGAGATTGATCATTTGAACGGGATTCTGTTTACCGATTACGTGAATCCGATGGATTTGATTAAAAATCAGAAATGATTGACAGGTTGCCACACATGCTGGTATACCGAAATTTATTAAATTTTGACGATCCAATGAGGCAGGAGGAGCGATTTAGTGCGCATTCTATTCATGGGAACTCCCGACTTTGCCGTGCCCAGCATGAAGGCGTTGGTTGAGGCCGGGTACAATATAGTATGTGTAGTGACCCAACCTGATCGGCCAAAAGGCAGGGGCAAACAGCTGACGCCCCCGCCGGTGAAGGTTGCGGCACACGATCTCGGACTGCCCGTTTATCAACCGGAAAAGGTACGGACAGAGGATTCACTGGACTATCTGGAGAATTTGCGGCCGGACCTTTTGGTAACGGCAGCATATGGACAGATCCTCCCGTCCCGTCTTCTGAATCTGCCAAGACTTGGCTGTGTCAATGTACATGCGTCTTTGCTGCCGAAACACAGGGGAGGTGCCCCGATTCACCGCTGCATCATCAACGGAGACAAGGAATCGGGTGTAACCATTATGCGAATGGTTCAGCAGTTGGATGCGGGGGATATGCTGTCACAAGTCCGGGTGCCGATAGAAGAACGGGACACCGTCGGAACCTTGCACGACAAGCTTGCCCAGGCGGGAGCGAAACTTCTGATCGAAACGATTCCTGCGATCCTTGATGGCACTGTCAAGGAAACTCCGCAGGATGAATCCCTGGCAACCTACTCGCCGAATCTGACGCGGGAAGATGAACGGATCGACTGGTCCAAAAAAGCCCGTGAAATCTATAACCAGGTTCGGGGACTGAATCCGTGGCCGGTTGCCTTCACCAAACTGGACGGCAAGGTCTACAAAATCTGGTGGACGGAAATCGTGGATGAATTGGCAGTCACGGGTAAAAATCCGGGTACCGTGCTGAAAGCGGAGAAGGATGAGATACAGGTTCAGACGGGAGAGGGAATTCTGGCCATCAAGGAGCTGCAGCCGGAAGGGAAACGCCGGATGGCAGCAGCCGAACTGCTGCGGGGGCAAACCATGGAGGCAGGGAAACAATTTGACGACCAAGCTGAAAACTTCTAACCGACAACCGATTCCCGTCCGGGAGATCGCCTTGCAGGTGCTGCTGGCCGTGGACGAACAACAAGCCTACAGCAACCTGGCCCTGCAGAACGCATTGTCTCGTTATAACCTCCCAGTTAACGACAAAGGGCTTCTGACCGAAATTGTATATGGAACTGTGCAACGGCTGAACACCCTGGACTTCCGGATACGGCCGCTCCTGAAGCAACCGGTGGCCAAGCTGGAGCCTTGGGTGCGGAACTTGCTCCGGTTGACCGTCTATCAGTTGGACTATCTTGAACGGATTCCTCCATTTGCGGCTATTCATGAGGCGGTGGAGATCGCGAAGAGGCGAAATCCCAGACTCTCCGGATTCGTCAATGCGGTGTTGCGCAATTTGCTGCGGGGCGGCAAACCGGATTTTCCTTCTGCAGGGTTTGATCCCATTCGTCATCTGGCGCTTGTTCATTCCCATCCGGAGTGGCTGGTCAAGGAATGGTTCGATCAGTACGGTCCGGAGGAGACGGAGCGAATCTGCATGGCAAACAATGAACGGCCTTCCCTGTCCTTACGGGTGAATTCCATGCGGGCAAACCGTGATGAGGTGATCAAAGCGCTTGCGGAGGAAGGCGTTGAGGCGCATGCTTCCATTGTCTCTCCGGATGGAATCGTGCTCAATTCCGGTACCGACGTTGCCAAACTGAAGGTGTTTCAAAAAGGTATGTGCAGTGTGCAGGACGAAAGTTCGATGTTGGTGGCCCGATGTGTCAACCCTCAACCCGGCATGCGAATCCTTGATGCCTGTGCGGCTCCCGGCGGAAAGACCACCCATTTGGCCGAACTGGCGGGAGATCAGGGGGAAGTCTTCGCGGCGGACATTCATGAACACAAAATCGAACTCATTCGAAATGCCGCCCAACGGTTGGGACTCCAATCCATCCGGCCGGTAACGGGGGATATCCGTGAGCTGCTCCCTTCTTTGGGACAGTTTGACGCGATCCTGCTGGACGCTCCCTGTTCAGGTTTCGGAGTGATTCGCAGAAAGCCGGACATCAAATGGCGCAAGACACCGGATGATGTCAAGGAGATCCGGCAGATCCAGGCGGACTTGATCCGCCTGGTGGCCGGTTCGGTCAAACCGGGCGGCATCCTGATTTATTCCACCTGCACCGTTGAACGGAAGGAAAATGAAGAAATTGTACGAAGTTTATTGAGAGAACGCGATGATTTTGAAATTGATCCGCTCTTGTCCTTCTTGCCCAAGACTGTGAGCCGCAAGGCTTTGACGCCGGATGGTTGGGTGCAGATGCTCCCTCACCATTTTGGCACAGACGGATTTTTCATATGCAGATTGCGGAAAATGAAATGAACAGGGGGTGATCAGAATCGAACAACTGGTTCAACTCACGGAAACAAAAGTCCAACTGTACGGCATGCTGCCGGAAGAGATGGAACAATGGGTGCAGGAACTGGGGCAGCCGAAGTTCCGTGCCAAACAGGTATATGATTGGCTGTACAAAAAGCGGGCGACTTCCTTCGACGAAATGACCAATTTACCTGCGACCTTCCGGGCACAGTTGAAGGAAAAGGCCTTAATCGGGACAATGAAGGAAGTAACCCGCCAGACATCCCGGGACGGGACCATCAAACTTTTGTTGGAACTCCACGACGGCAGCACAGTCGAAACCGTTCTCATGCGTCACAATTACGGCAACTCGGTTTGTGTATCCTCTCAGGTCGGCTGCCGGATGGGATGTACCTTCTGTGCCTCCACCCTCGGCGGACTGATTCGCAACTTGTCTGCAGGGGAAATTGTGGAGCAGGTCATGTTTTTCCAGCGGATGTTGGATGAGGGGGAGGAACGGGTCTCTTCGATTGTACTGATGGGCTCCGGCGAACCCTTGGAAAATTATGATGCGGCGATGAAGTTTATCGATATCATTACGGCTCCCGAATCCCTGAATATCGGAACCCGCCACATCACGGTATCAACCAGCGGTCTTGTGCCGGCCATCAGGCGGTTGGCCGATGAGAAACGGCAAATCACTCTGGCAATCTCCTTGCATTCGCCCTTTGACGAATTGCGAAGTTCCATGATGCCTGTCAACCGGGCATGGAATATCGAGAAGCTGATGGATGCCTGCCGCTACTATTGGAATCAGACGGGACGCCGGTTGTCCTTTGAATATGCGCTGATCGGCGGCGTGAATGATGATCTGCGGCATGCCCGTGCACTCGCCGAGTTGTTGAACGGTTTTCAATGCCATGTAAATCTGATCCCCGTGAATTACGTACCGGAGAGAAATTACCGGCGAACCCCGAAGGAACAGATTCGGGCTTTCGTGGAGGAACTGAACCGACTGGGAGTCAATGCCACAGTCAGACGGGAGATGGGGCATGACATCGCGGCCGCTTGCGGCCAGTTGCGTGCCGAACAGGGGAGAATCCAGAGGTGAACTGAATGAAATATGCGGCGAAAAGTCACATCGGGTTGGTCCGGCAAATCAATGAAGACGAGTTTGCCCTGCATGTGGACCTGGACCCGTATCAGGTTGTTCTGGTGGCGGACGGAATGGGCGGCCATCTGGCAGGGGAAATCGCTTCATCGATCGCGGTGGAGGTGGCGGGACAGTATCTTCGGGAAAAGCTGAGCGCCAAAACCGGGCAGGAAGCGGAACCCGACTTGAGCGATTCCATAGTGGAAGCCATCCTGCTCGCCAATGAGGAAATATTCAGGAGGGGACAAAGTACCAGCGGATATTCCGGGATGGGGACAACAATTGTGGCCGGCATTGTCAGTCCCCATTCCATCACCATGGGATACATAGGCGACAGCAGGGGGTATTTGATCAAGCCGGAAGGCATCCGCCAGTTGACGGACGACCACTCGCTTGTCAACGAACTGTACAAAAACGGGCAGTTGACCGAAGAAGAGGTCAATTCCCATCCGCAAAGGAACATATTGACGCGGGCTTTGGGAACCGATCAGCGCGTGGAAGTGGACCTCATCAATACCCGGTGGAAGGAAGGGGATATCCTTCTGCTGTGCACGGATGGTTTGACCAACCTGGTAAGCGATGAGGAAATCGAACAGGTCATGAAGCATGTTGGCAGTCTGGAAGAAAAGATCGACAAACTGATTGAACGCGCCCTTGAAGAAGGCGGTACTGATAATATTACCGTTGTCGCATTGCAAAATACAGGCAGGGAGAAACGGGGTGAGACGCAGTGATAGGCAAAAAATTGGCCAATCGGTACGAAATACTGGAACGGATCGGCGGGGGCGGCATGGCCATCGTGTATCGCGCCCTTGATACAATCCTGAACCGCTATGTATCCGTAAAAGTCCTGCGTCAACAGTTTGTGGCAGACGAGGAATTTGTCCGGCGTTTCCGAAGGGAGGCCCAGTCTGCCGCCAGCCTTTCCCACCCCAACGTGGTGAATATTTATGATGTTGGCGTCGAAGACGAGACATACTTTATCGTAATGGAATACATCAACGGCAAGACACTGAAGGAAATCATCCAGGAGCGGGCTCCCCTGCCGGTAGTGGAAGCGGTGGATATCGCCAAGCAGATCTGTTCGGCGCTGCAGCATGCCCATGACCATCAGATTGTGCACAGGGACATTAAGCCGCACAATATTATGATCGGCAAAGACGGTCATGTCAAAGTAACCGATTTTGGAATCGCAAGAGCTGTTACTTCCAGTACAATCACGCATAATGGCTCGGTAATCGGCTCGGTGCATTATTTCTCCCCCGAACAGGCAAGGGGGGCCATCACCGATGTGAAATCTGACATTTACTCCCTGGGTGTCGTGTTGTACGAAACACTGACCGGTGAATTGCCATTCTCGGGAGAGACACCGATCTCCGTTGCGTTGAAGCATCTGCAGGAACACTTTGTGGAGCCGAGACAGATCAACCCGAAGATCCCGCAAAGTGTGGAAAACATTATTCTGAAGGCGCTGGCCAAGAATCCGGAAGTTCGCTACCAATCGGCAAAGGAAATGTATCGGGATCTTGACAATGCACTGCAAAATCCCAATGTGGCCAAGTTTACGGCACCGGACACAACGGCTTACACCCAACCGACGATCCAGATTCCGGCAGCCGCTTTCCATGAGTCTACCGCAACCAAACAGGCGACCAAAGACGAATCGGAAGACTCGGAACCCAAGAAGCGAAACCTGTGGAAAACCATCAGCCTGATCATGGGACTGCTCATGCTTGGCACCGTTGGAGTGGCGGCAGGGTATACCATCATGAACAAGTTCATGGCTGGTCAGGTTGTTGAAATGCCAAAGGTTGTCGGGATGCCTTATGATCAGGCGGTTGATTATCTGGTCAAGCAATATGGTTTCAAGATTGAGAATATCAAGAAAGTGGAAGCCAAAGACCCTGGTGAACCGGGCGTTCGTCCGCCCATGCAGGCGGGCCTTGTGTTTGAACAGGATCCGGAATCGACCAGACAGGTGAAGACCAATCGCATCGTGACTCTCAAGGTCAGCACCGGTGCAGAAACAATTGTAATGCCCAATCTGGAGAAAAAGACCGAGGAGGAAGCAAGGAAAGAACTGGCCGACCTGAATCTGGATCTGAGCGCCATCAAATTCACAAGCGAACCTCATAAGACGATCGAGAAAGGCAGGGTCATCAGGCACTTCCCGTCAGTTGCCGTTCCAGTCATCCCTGGTCAGACTCCAATCGAAATCTTCATCTCTTCCGGTCCGGAATTGTCCAAGGTGCCCGATGTCCGGAACAAGACTTTGACGGCGGCAACCCAAGCGATTCAGAACGCCGGGTTTCCCATCGGGAACATTGTGGACGAGTACAGTTATACAGTTCCCAACGGTCAGGTCATCAGACAGGAACCGTCCGATTTCAACCAGGATGTGCCGAAAGATACAAAGATCCATCTTTGGGTCTCGAAGGGTGCGGATCCGGCCACCCAGAAGCTCTCCTATAAAGTGATTGCCGACCCGGACAACGGCTCCACCGTAACGATCAAGATCGTACGTAAGGACGCACGCGGACAACAAGTGGTGGTTAATGACGAAAAGGTAACTTCAAAGAAAGAGTTCCCGGTGGAACTCTGGATCGCCCCGAACGGAACAGGCGAGATTGAGGTTTACGAGAACGGGTCGCTGAAAGAAAGGAAAGTTGTTCCGTACTCGCGTTAATGGAGGAATTGCATGCCTGAAGGAATGATTGTAAAGGCGCTGGCCGGGTTCTACTATGTAATGGCGGCTGATCGAATCTATCAGTGCAGGGCGCGGGGAATCTTCAAAAAACGCGGCATCTCCCCCCTTGTCGGCGATCGGGTGGAGTTTACTCCTGTTGGCAGCCGGGAAGGAGTAATTGAAGAAATTTTTCCGCGTTCTGTTGAATTGATTCGTCCTCCCATATCAAATGTGGATCAGGCTGTCCTGGTATTCT